>JBBCAV010000163.1:0-13891 GCA_051382305.1 Bdellovibrionota bacterium FG-2 | reverse complement strand
CCCTTTACCCAGATAAGAAGTGCGCCCCTTCTTAGCCTGCACATCAGAAAATATGAGATGGGAAGGATCATCATCCCAGGTGATTCGTCCCTTGAGGTCGCCCAAATACAAGCCCAAATACGAAGCGTCTTTTAAATCAGGATCAAAATCCAAAAACACCTTCGAAGTGGGGCCATGCACATGCAGTTTAAGCGAACCCTTTCCTGAAATAGGCTTTTGCGCGATAGCGCCGATATCTGACAAGTTCACGGGCCCCGAGGCCTTAAGATCAAAGCCATCCTTGAAGTTTACTTCTCCGCCGACATTCAAGTGAGTCTCCCCGAGACTTAATGAGACCCCCGAGGGCCCCCGCATTCGAACCGCATCCGCATCGATTGCGACTTCTCCGTTGATCTGAACATGTGAGACTTTCAAAATCCAACGCAACGCTTTTACTTTTCCGAGCCTTTGGTTGTCGAGTTGCAAATCCGTAGCTGCCAAATCAACCCTCGCCATCACTAGCCAGGGGGCCGAACGCTCGGAACCTTTTTGGACGGAGAGATTTACCTCCCCACTTGCTCGAACATCCAAGGGGTAGAGCTCGCGAGTCACTGGGCCTGCTAACCAATGCAAATGCGCCCGAGAGAGTTTCAAAGGAATCTCAATCGGCTCCTTTGCCGGATTGTTCACGGGAACCTTAAAAGCACCGATCTCAATTCGGCCTCCCCCTCCCGGCTGATTCCCGCCAACACGTGCGCGCTCAGGACTTTGAATCAGACCTTTTTCGATTGCGAGAAACCCACCCCCTTTTGCGCCCAACCAACCACCATTCACACTGACTTGATCAGCCTCCCAGCTTTTGAAGCGCAGGTTCTTTAATGAAATTTGTCCTTGAACACTGCCGTATCGCGGAAACTCCAGCAAATTCCCATGAACTTTTCCGGTCCAATAAAGCCCTCCCCCAGGTAGAGTTTTGCCAAGACCCAACTTCATCAGCGGTTCCTTTAAGGCGAGAAGATCGGCCTCAAGTTTTGTATCCAGATCGAGTGTGAGCGTCTTGGGGTCAAAGAGATTGCCCGAAATTACTCCTGCGGCTTCAACGTGCGCATCTCCAGGTGCGCCGCCTCGTAACTCTAACTTTGAAATCTCAACCCGATCAGCCTCCACCTGGGCTTCAATTTGGAGTGCTTCCATGGGTATAGAAACACCCAAAGCGCTTAACTTCTCACTCTTGAGCGTTGAAAGATCGGAAAAAAGTGCAAAACCTTTTTTCCCGTTCTTAACAACCCGCTGCTCCAGCTGAGCCTTGTTAATCTTAAAATCAACCGCACCGACAGAATCGGGCAAAACGAGCCCCACTTGCGTCCGCTCGACGGCAAGAGAATCGACTTGAAAGTTGAGAAACTCATCAAGGTGGATTTTCTTTTCTTTGGATGCCGGGGATTCTATGGATTGCGTAAGATCCAATCTAATATCCGCCCCCACTACCTGCACCGAATGAATGCGAATGCTTCCGGTCAGCATTTGAAAGGGCAAAAAACCCAAGTCCACGCTTTCCGCCCGCAGGCGCGAACCCGAAGGGAGGCGTAGAATATTGCGCTCACGTAAAACGACGCTCGGCTTAATCACCCTAAAACCAGGTGGAAAAATTTTTATTGAAAGCCCCTCAAAATCACCGTCAATCCCCGAATCTACCGGCAGCAAACGGGTTACAACACCCTTAAAAATCGGTGCAAAAGCCGCGCTTTGAATGAAAAACAAAACCCCAATAATGGAGAGAATAACCCCTAGCAAGAAGAGATAGACGGCGTTCTTTTTCATCCCTTTACGTCCGATGCGCTTCGTACTAGGCGGTCCATTCGTTCGCTCACATCGCGGTAATGATAATCCATTTCCTGAATCTTCTGATACCAAAAGAATGCAGATTCAAGCTTATGCAAAGACTCATGGGCACGACCCATCAAATAGAAAAACTCTAGTTTCTCCTCTTGCGTAAGTTCTGTTTTTCCAAGATGGGGCTGCAAAACGCCGATCGCCTCAAAAGGCCTCTCCGCCAAAAGCCAAGCATAAGACAAAAGAGCCAAGGCGGGCATGGATGGCGGATGCCCGATCCGTATGGCGGCCTCAAACTGACGACCCGCCAAGATATAGAGACCCATTTCCAAAAAAGCGATCCCCACATCGAGGCGATCTTGAACCGATGCGTCCTTGAGATCGCCCTCCAACTTGGTGGCAAACTGATCCATGGCCTCTTGCGAGCCAAAAAGTGCAAGTGGATGCGACGATTGTTCTGAAGTCCGATCCGGAAATAGCCCCAGGCCAAAATCTTGATCAAGTTTTCGCATTAGAGCTTCTGAATCGACTTCCGACAAAGCTCCCTTCTCAAGGGGACCTAAGCTTCGAAACCGGGCGCGAAGCTGTCCATTGCCACGAATCAACTCATCGAGTTCGGTTTTCTGAATACGATCCAGCATTTCTCGAACGGCGACAGTGTTTCCCTTTTTTTCGGTATCGCTACGAAGAAGTTTTCGAAGTATTTTCTTCGCATCTTCAACCAGACCTTCACTGAGCAAAATGCGCGCGCTCTCGAACTCGTCATCAGAAGTTTCTGGAGGTGCCGTTAAGGGCGCTGAAACCTCTAGCACCTCCGGCAAAACAATCGGAGAATCATCAAGCAAATCTTCGCCGAGATCGATCCGCGTCCCTTCCGAATTGCGTGGAGGTTTAGAGGACTTAGAGTTTGTCACAACAGTTTAATTTTACTCGTATTTTGGAAGAAAGGCTTCCAAGAAATGCGTATCGTAATCCGAGTCCCTAAATTTCTTTGAAGCGAGGATCTTTTTATAGAAAGGAATGTTTGTTTTGATCCCTTCGACCACGAACTCGTCAAGAGCTTGACGCATTTTAAGAATCGCCTCTGCGCGGGTTGGCGCATGCACGATCACTTTGGCGATCATCGAATCATAGAAGGGAACGACCTTGTATTGCGCAAAAACAAACGAGTCAACTCGTACCCCAAAGCCGCCCGGAACATGAAGCGCAGTGATCGTGCCCGGTGACGGAAAAAAGCGATCTGGATCCTCTGCGTTGATTCGAAATTCCATCGCATGCGAACGAATCACGACATCTGATTGTTTTATTTTGGTCGCTTGACCTGCCGCAATTCGAATCTGTTCCTTGATCAAATCAATACCCGTCACCATCTCCGTGACGGCATGCTCTACCTGAATACGAGTGTTCATCTCCATGAAATAGAAATTCTTCTTTTCATCGACCAGAAACTCCACGGTCCCCACACTATCGTATTTTACGGCAGCGCAAAGTTTCAAGGCCGCCTTCACCATGGCCTGCCTAAGCGAAGCATCCACAACAGGACTGGGGGATTCTTCAATCAGTTTTTGATGCCGGCGCTGGATCGTGCAATCGCGTTCACCCAAGGCGATTCGGTTACCCTCGCGATCACACAGGACTTGAATCTCCACATGCCGAGGGTGCTCACAATATTTCTCAATGTACATTGCGCGATCCCCAAAGGCCGAGAGGGCCTCAAGAGAGGCGCGGTCAAAAACCGCACGCAGCTGATCCGCATTGTAGATGACATAAATCCCACGTCCCCCGCCCCCTCCTGAGGCCTTAAGAATGACAGGATAACCTATCTGCTCAGAGGCCTGAATCGCCGCATCGCAATCTGGGACCGCGGCAAGCGTTCCGGGAAGCAGGGGTACGCCAGCCTCTTTTGCAATAGCGCGCGCGCGGGTCTTCACTCCCATCGCTTCAATATTTTCAGGACTGGGACCAATAAAAGTAATATCACATTGCGCGCAAAGTCTGGCAAATTCAGGATTTTCAGAGAGAAACCCATACCCGGGATGGATCGCATCCGCACCGGTGATATCCGCAGCCGAGAGAATGCTAGGCATGTTTAAATAGCTGAATTTTGGATGAGGAGGACCAATGCAAACTGCTTCATCTGCGAATTTAACCGGGAGCGAATCAGCATCCGCTGTGGAATAAGCGGCCACCGTCGAAATCCCAAGCTCGCGACATGCCCGAATAATTCGAAGAGCAATTTCGCCTCGATTTGCAATCAGAACTTTTCGAAAGGGAGGAGTCATAACCTCGCTACAGAACCTCTAAAACAAAAAGCGGCTCTCCGAACTCAACGGGCTGGCCATTTTCCACTAGAATGGAGGTAATTTTGCCCGAAAACTCGCCTTCAATCTCGTTCATCAGCTTCATGGCTTCAATGATACAAAGCACATCCCCGCGCTTAATCATTTTGCCCTCTCGAACGTAAGGGTCCGCTCCGGGGGAAGGCGCTCGATAGAATGTTCCCACGAACGGTGAGACGATTTGTTTTTGATTAGACGAAAGCTGAGGCGTTTTCGAAACCACTTCGGGAACTGCGTGCGCTTGCGGCGCACTCGGCAAAGGCAAAGGGGGCGTTAAAGCGGCTAATGAAAGCCCCCGTTGTGACGGCTTTTCTTCGGGCGAATTAAAGCGCAAATGAACGCGCGCGCCCTCAAACTCCC
Source organism: Bdellovibrionota bacterium FG-2 (assembly GCA_051382305.1). Classification (GTDB taxonomy): domain Bacteria; phylum Bdellovibrionota; class UBA1018; order UBA1018; family UBA1018; genus CAIRTR01. The sequence continues at coordinate 9,380 of JBBCAV010000163.1, read as the reverse complement.
AATCTAGTTCCGCCAAATCATGTTTTCGCATCAGCGCGACGTAGCGCTCGATATGCTCAAATCCTGCGGGAGGGTTTTGGGAAACACCCCGTTTCTTAGGCTTATTTGTTGGCTTTTTCACTGTACGAGTAGTCCCGGGTATCGACCTTAATCAAATCCCCTTCCTTCAAATGAAAGGGAACTTGAACCACAGCGCCTGTTTCGAGCGTAGCAGGCTTACTTCCCCCGGTTACTGTATCGCCACGAAACGAGGGTTCTGTGGAAGTGATCTTAAGCACCACGAAAGTTGGAAGTTCAACGCCAATCGGTCTTTCATTGAAATACATCACTTTGATCGTGAGGTTCTCCATCAAAAAGTCTTTGTCTTGGCCCAACTGCTCATCGGTAAGCACAACCTGCTCATAGTTAGCACTATTCATGAAATGGTAACCCTCTAAATTCTTATAGAGAAATTGCATTTCTTTTTCTTCAGTGTTCGCACGATCGAGCTTATCGCCCGAAGTAATGGTGCGTTCGATGACATTTTGATTCAGCATATTCTTGAGCTTGGTGCGTGTAAATGCGCGACCTTTCCCAGGACTGACGTGTTGAAAATCTACGATCTCAAAGGGAACTCCTTCGAGTTCAACCTTCAAACCTTTTTTAAACTGATTTGTTGCGTACATAGTTTGGTATTCCTATCTAAATGAAGTAAGATTGTCAATTATGCGCTGTGATCTTGGCGCATCGCATTAGTAATGCGATACCCCTCGACCTTCTGCAGCAGATTCTGCAACCGTTCAATTTGGGCAATCCAACGGGATTTCTTTGTATCCGGGTCCCCGTCGATCGCCTCCCCAGCACTCCTTACCGAAAAGGCCGAAAGTTCCGTCTTCTTGGCATCGGTTTGAAGCACTAAGGCCCCACCCTGATAGGCATTTGCTTCAAGCTCTTGAACGATCTGCGCAGTCTCAAAATCCTGAGGCGCGAAATACAAAAGCATCTTATATGAAGACAAAGCCTCCATCAGCCGACCCAACATCAAACAAGAGTCTGCAAATAAGCGCTGAGCGACCAGATTATCGGGCACATCTTGAACGATCGGCGCCATCTGCTCGACCACTTCGGCATAAAGTTGCTTTTCGAAAAGAGCACGAGCCAAAGCCACTCGCCCGCCCACAAAAGCGGGATGAACGCGCAGGCCTTCGCGCGCAATCTCAATAGCTTCATCAATGAGGCCCGCCCGGCGGTAGGCCTCAGCAAGAGGGGCAAAGACACGAGAAGAAGGGTCCTCTTGATATCTCTTGAGATAGGAATAGATAAGCGGCTGAATCTCTGATTTTTCCGACTTCGCCATGGTTTCTCAACTCGGGCTTGAAATACCCGCCTCTTTTACATTCAATATCCTTGGAGTGATGAAAAAGAAAAGCTCAGACTTGTCTGTCGCAGAGGATTCACTCCCAAAGAGCCACCCAATAAGAGGAATTTTTCGCAAGATAGGGAATCCCGAACTCTCCTGATTCGTCCGCATCGTGTAGATCCCGCCAATCACCAAGGTCGTACCACTTTCAACCACCACGCTCGTTGTCATCGAGCGAGAGCCGATTCCGCTTTGTCCGCCCCCAAGCGACTGAGGCACGTCACGCGTTACGGTGAGATCCATGAGAACGTTTCCGTCATTAGTCACAGTGGGCTTAACGGTCATGCTCAGGTTCGCACTTTGGACTTCCGGAATTACCGTATTGCCCACTCCGGCAATGGTCGCGCCTTTTGGAACCAGCACAGGAGTTCCCTGCACAATGGTCGCACTTTGTTTATTGAGCACCACTGTCTTTGGCGCAGAAACGAGCCTAATTTGTGACTCACTTTCAGCTAGGTTCAAGAGCGCGTTGATGCGAAAGGCGCCAGCCAATAAACTTACCCCAAACCGATTGTTTCCCGTCGGGCCGGTCCCTATGGCGTTTCCATCGGAAAAAACCCCTGGCGTTCCCACCAAGGCATCCGTGGGGTTGGCTCCCCCACCCACACTGGCAAAATATTTTCCTGAAGTCGCCCCGATTCCAAGGTTTCCCGACAACGACTTCGAAAAATTCTCCGACGCTTCGACAACCTTCGCTTCAATCATCACTTGAGGTGTTTGGGTGTCCAGCAGTTCGACGAGTTTCTTCATTCGTTCAATATTTTCGGGAATATCTTGGACAACAATATTGTTAGTTCGCTTATCCACTTGGACCGAAGCCCCTCCTGATGCTGCGTCCCCGGCAGTGCCGCCTCCACTGCCCTGCTGCGCTCCAAATTTTACCAGCAGCACTTGCAAGTCATTAGGATCAGCATAACTAATCGGAAACACCCGCGTCACGCGAGGCGCACTTGCCTGCGCGGCCTTTTTGGCTTGAAGTTCTTGGGTTTTTTCGGTGGTCAAATTTGAAAGCGTCACAATCCGAAGGAGATTGTTACTTCGCTCTGCTCCCAGTTTCATTGTTCTTAGCACGACATCCAAGGCCTGATCCCAAGGGACATCAACCATCGAAAGCGTCACTTTGCCCTTCACGTCATCGCCCACAATCACGTTGAAACCACTGGCATCAGCGATCAGTCTCAACACATCATTCACGTCGGCATCACGAACCTGTAACGTCACGGGCTTGCCAATAAAGCGGCGAGTGGCTTGGCTCTCGGCAAAGACGTCAAGTGTCTTGTCTCCCGATGCTTTTTCCGGTGCTTTGTCCAGTGTTTTATCTGGTTCAGCAGCCGACGCCACAGGAGGCGCCTCTGGGGTCGCGGGGCTTTTCGCAGCTTGTGACGAAGCTACGTCCGTGCCGTGCGGAAGTTTTACGCGTAAAATGTTGCCGTCCTGCGCGACTTCAGCGCTCCCCTCTTGCCGGAGTTGGATCACGACTCGCGCCGTGTCCTCTTGCCCCTCAACCTGATATGGACTCACTAAACTCACGTTTCCTGGAAAAGAGGAGGTATCGAGTTTTCGTGAAGCACTGGGAAGAATCTTTGCTCCTTTGATCTCGACAATGATCTGTTTGTCGGAGGCATTCTCCTGTTTTTCAAAACTCAGGGGACCATCTGAACGAATTTCAAGTATGCCCTCATTTTCGCCATTCTTAAAATCGACCGAAGTAATCTTCGCAGCCCCGAGCGCGAGGCCAACCCAAGCGCCACCTAGCAAGAAAAATAGCACTCCTAAAGGTCTCAATTTTGATTTTAATTTCATCGCTTCCTCCTATGGTCCGCCACCAGACGCCGTTTGTCCTCTGCTCTCTGCAGGCAGGCGGATTTCCGTATCCACACTCTCTTCTTGGCCTAAGGCATTCAGAATCTTCTCGCGAATGCGCACTGAATCGGCCGTTATTTTCTTTACCACACCCTTGCGCATTCCAACTTTTGAATTCTCGGCTACAAAGAAGGTTCGCCCATCTGCCGCTTGAATCATCGCCCGATGCGCACCGGGTCCGGTCATGATACCCACGACTTTAATTTGATCGATACTCAAAGTCTCCAGCGCCGAAGTCGGCTTGAGCCCTTCTCCCGCTCCTCCCGCTCCTCCCGCCCCCAAGGCACTGGGTCTTTTAAAAGGATCGCGAAGCTTGAGTAACTCTGAAGAGGGATTGGCTTCCGGCGGGGCCGCCGTTTGGGTCTCCGGTGGAGTTTCAGCGCCCATCGCAAGTGTAAAACGAAGCACGACACTCAGAAGGGCCAGAAGAATCAACAAGCGTGCGCTCACTTTCCAGCTCCCTTCTTGCCGATTTCGTCTGCTGGAGTCCCGAGATAACGATAACCTTTGATTTGAATGCTTCCTTCAAGTTCCACGAACCGGCCCGCACTTGTACCCACGGGTTTGAGTTCAATTCGATCGACCCCAAAGAGTTCCGTCAGCTCCGAAATTCGCTGCAAAAAGACCAAAAGTTGAACGTAAACCGCACGAAACACAAAATCAAAAGGCTGCTCCACGTAATATTCTTTGGTGACCTGTGCGAGGGGCTTGATTCCTGAAACTCGCAAACCCACCCGCCCGGCTTCACTGACAAGGAGTTTTACGACCGAAGGGACATCAACTTGACTTTTGATACTCGACTTCAGATCGGCAAGTTGCTGGGTGAGTGTCCTCAATTCGTTTCGCTTCATATCGAGCGTCTTAATAAATTCCTGGGCCTGACTCGCCTTTGCTTGAAGCTGTGCATTGTCAGTCTTTAAGGATTTATACAAAGCTTCTTTTTGTTTCAGGGGGGAGCTCGGGTCGGATTTGAATTCATAATATCCGTAACCCACGAATGCTACATAGGCGATAAAAACTGCTTTGATAGGAATTCGGTCTAACAACTCCTTAAGTCCTGCACTGGCCATTGCTTACCGCCTCGTTTAACGCCTTTTGGCTGACATTTCAAAACCCACTATTTGCCCTGCCTCATCCTTTTCTTGCTGAGTGCTGGGAACCTGTACTTCAGTAAAAAGGGCACTCTCATTCAAGGATTTCATAAAATCGGTCACTTGATTAAACCCCATAGCCCCCCCCTTGATCGCCAACTCACTTTGATCAAGTTTGAGATTGCGAAACCACACATCCGACGGAATAGAAGACGCCAAAGACACCAATATTTTATAGTTGGCTTCCCTATCGCTCAAAAGTTTTTGAATCGTCTCAATTTTCTTGCGAACCATTTGCTCGTCCACTTCAAGCGCTTTTTTAACCGCTTCGAACCCCTGAGTTTTTTGAAGTTCGGCGTGCAATTTTTCCTGCTCTTTGCGCATTTTTACGATGCCGGCATCAAACTTCTGAAGATCCGAATCCTTCATCCCGTCTATAAAGAACGTGAACACAACCGCGGCCAAAACAAAGGGGAGAAACTTGCGAATCGGCAAATCACTCAAGCCACTGAGATTTAACCCTGATAGTTTCGAAGTCTTACCACCGCTGGGGGCGCCGCCCCCCATTTGTTTTCGTGTCGCGAGATTGATTTTGATCATCGGGCACCCGCCCGTAAAGCGAGGCCGATCGGAACGGCCGCAATCGGCCCGATCGCCGCCATATAATCCTGCGTGAACACCGAAGGATCATACGAAATAGAATTAAAGGGATTCATGACTTGCGTGGGCAGTCTCAAGGTTTCTTCGACGATCTGAGACAAGCCAGGAACCTTCGCCCCCCCTCCGGTCAGCAGTACGTAAGAGACCGGAGCACCCACAGAAGAGGCTGCGTAAAAGTCCAAAGCTCTCTTGATCTCGGTCGCCAGGTTTTCATTCATCACGCGCATGAGATCACTCACTTCTTGAGGAAGTTCAGTCGCCGGACTATTCGTTTTTAGAATTTCCGCATCAGAAAATGTGAAGTTGAGGTTCTTTTGAATTTCTAAGGTGAGGTTTCGGCCTCCCAGCGCCGAGTCTTTCGTAAACACCGGAATATCCTGCTGCATGACGACCAGTTTTGTAGACGAGGCCCCAATATCAACTATAGCAACCGCTTCGGAGGGATTGATGGGATAGTTCACTTCAAACAGATTTTGAAGTGCAAAAAAGTCGACATCCACAATCTTCGGAACCAGCCCTGCGTCTTCGATGCAAGCCATGTAGGTATCCAAAACAGATCGCTTCACCGCGACCAATAGCACATCCGTCTTCGTATCCTTGCCCTTTGAAAGAACCTGAAAATCCATGACAACTTCCGAAACATCAAAAGGGAGATACTGCTCGGCCTCCCAAAATACTTGATCTTGAATTTCGCGAGGATTTGGAACTTCAATCGACATTCGCTTAATAATGACAGAGGTTCCTGAAAGCGAGGTGCAAACATTTTTTGTAGAAAGCTTCAACTGGGCAACCAACGTCTTAAGGCTTTCGACGACCGCAATTTGATTTACGATTTCGCGATTAACAATTACTTCATCGGGTAGCTGCACAATTCCGAAGTGAATCAGTTTCCAAGTCTTGCCAGATTTCTTGAGTTCAACCAGTTTGATCGAGGATGTTCCGATGCTGAGTCCCACGGCGGAGCCCCCCCCACCAAAGGAGAGAAGACCTTGGAACTGCGATAAAATTCCACCTGCGTTGAGGGATGACAATAGACCCATTCTATTGAAGTGTAATCATCCTGAAGAAAGCGGTCAACTACTCGAAGGAAATTTCTGCCGATTGCCCCTGAAAAAGTAACAAGGCAATCCGCTCATGATCAGTCAATTCTTGCCCAGCGGGTGTGATCGTCAAATCTTTGGCGGGGGCAATGGCAAAACTCGCGGCCAGATGATCTGGACTTGCGAACTGTGCGCCCAAAAGAGGATCGTAACAAAAGATGCGAACGAGATTAGGTAAACCCGCCTTTTCTCCCTGTGCTGGGGTCAAAAGGACAAAATCCGAAAGCTTCGACTCCCCCACGAGTCTTCCTCTTCTAACGAGTTTCGGATTTTCGCCCTTTATACAGGATGAAACGGTTTCAATTCCGTATTGAAGGGAGCCGTCAGAATCAAAAATGATTCGGTAGGGGGCGTGCTCGAGTCCCGCTTGGCGTTTTACGCGACTCATTTCATAGGCCAGCTTTCGAGCGGCATTGAGCGCCGCCCAGCGCGGTGCAGACTCCCAAACCACCGGAACCGAAGAAAGACCCAAAAACAGGATGATCGCCAGCACAATCCAAAGTTTTCTACGCCTGCGAAACTGGATCTCAAGCTTCTCCCAAAGCTCAACGTGCCGCCACTCTTCGCGTGCGTATCGTTCTTCAGCTAGATCGGTGTCGTAAATCGGAACCATATGAGATCACCCAAAAGATAATAATACAGTCCCCCCAAGACCAAGAAAGGTCCATAGGGAATTGAAAGCTTCATTAAATTCGGCAGATTCGGCGAATTCTCTGCTCTTTTATACCTAAACCGAAGAAAAACGCCCCACCCCAAACCAATCACACTCCCCAAAACGGAGCTAATCAAAATGGCGTGAAAAACGCCTTCGGGTCCGATGAATGCGCCTAACATTGCCAAGAACTTGATATCACCGCCCCCCAATCCGCTGCGCCCTGTTAACCGCTCATAGATCCAGGCAAAGGCGTAGAAAACCCCAAAACCCAGCGCTGCCCCTGAAATCGACGAAACCCAACCCACTGAAGGAACCATCCAACAGGTGAGTAAACCCAACACCAGCCCTCCGAGGCTCAAGACATCCGGAATCAATCGGTGCTCCAAATCGATAAAAGTCACGGCCACCAAGATCATCACAAACGGCCAATCCCGGAAAAAGAGCCAAGGACCAAAGCCAAAACGCACGTAGACTGCGACAAAAAGGAGTGCCGTTAAGAGTTCGATGACTGGATACCTTATCGAAATTTCTGCCTTGCACGCGCGGCACCGCCCTCGAAGCAGCAAGTAGCTCAAAACCGGGATATTATCATACCAGCGGACGACCGCTTGGCAATGCGGACAGTGGCTTCCGGGCCGCACGATGGATTTTTTATGCGGCAAACGGGCAACCACGACATTCAAGAAACTCCCGAGAGTTAGGCCACAAGCAATGATAAAAAGGGTAATAAGAGGCTGGGGGATCAGGGCCAAATTGAACATTAATTTTCTCTTTTCTGAACTAGAATACCAGAAAGGAGGAGAAAAAAGCCACTCACAAGGAGGCCGTAGAAAATCGCGCCCACTCCAAAGGTCCATTCAACCGGCAGGCCATAAGTGACCCGCGTGCCCAGCGAGAAATGCTCCAAATTGGGCAAAACGCGCGAGACCCCTTGCAAGAGCATGCGATAAAACTCCGATTCGGACTTCAGAGCGATAAGCCTAATCCCCGAGATATTGGTACCGACGAGATAAAATCCGCACGTCATGATAACCGACAAAGAGGTCGTCGAAAACGTCGAAAAGAAGATGGAGATTGAGGCGATCACGATACTCTGAACAAACGCCAAGCCCAAGGCCCAATAAAGCGCCGGGTTCATCAAGGTTTGCATGGAACTCGTCGCAAAACCAAGCAACGCAAGCAAGGTCAGGCTCAGGAGGAGCGCGTTCACAGCGAGGACGGCGACCAAGCCAAGATATTTACCCCCTATAAAGGAGAGGCGGGAGATGGGCCGCGAGAGCGCGACAAAAATCGTGCGCTTCTCAAATTCACGCCCTAAAAGGCTTGAGCCGGTAAAGACTGCAATGGCGGTTGAAGAAATCCCCACCGCGCTGAGGCCAAAATCCAGGAGCAAGCGATCTTGATGCATGAACATAAGGCGCATACCCAGGACGCTCAGCGCAAACAGCAGAAACGCACACAAGACGATGTTGTAAAGCACTTTGTCGCGTACGATTTCAGAAAAGGTCACGCGCCCCACCGCCCGAACTACGGTCAAAAAGGTAGGAAAAGGGGTATTCATCTGGACCTCTCCGGAGAGGTGGAAAATAGATCCTCCAGTGATCCACGCTCTGGCGTCACGGAGATTACTTGTCCGCCTCTTGCGACGATTTGTGGCAAGAGCTCATCCAAGGCTTTTTGCCCTTCCAGATTCACTTGAACGAGTCCCCCTTTTTCATACTGATAACGAAGTTCAATGCGGCCACCGCCGCCCACACTCAAAAACTCACTCACCGGCCCCGAACGCACGATGTGGCCCTTTTGTATCAGCGCCACTTGATCACAAATCGCTTCAACATCTGGAATCACATGCGAGCTAAAAAATACGGTATGTCCTTCACGCGCCAGTTTCGCAATCAGCTCGCGCATCTCTTTGCGCCCCACCGGATCCAGCCCACTCATGGGTTCATCTAAAACCAGAAACTCAGGCTCATGCAAGATCGCTTGCGCAATCCCGATTCGCTGGAGCATACCTTTGGAGTATTTGCGTAATTCACGTTTACCCGCCTCACTTAGACCCACCAGCTCCAACACCACCGGCATTCTCTCCCGAAGTCTTTGCGCCGTCATCCCCGAAAGCGCGCCAAAATACCGCAAAATCCCCTCACCCGTGAGGTGTTCATAAAGGTAAGGCCGCTCAGGCAAATACCCCACGCGGCTTTTCGCTTCGCGACTCAGTGCCGGATATCCTGCGACTTTAATGCTGCCTGAGGTGGGCGCCCGATGGCCTACAATGAGTTGAATCAACGTCGTCTTGCCCGCGCCGTTGGGTCCCAAGAAACCAAACACGGAGCCTCGAGGCACCGTGAGACTCACACTATGTAACACTTGCGCGCGCTTAAGCCAAAACCCCGAGCGAAAGCTTTGGGTGACCTGCGTGACTTCGAGAATCGGGGCGGAAAGGGTCATGATAACCAAGCATTAACCCAAATCTCGAAAAGGTCTAGAGGGAAATGCCATGGTGCGGGGGCATCCAGGGTTCCGGCATACGCTCGGTTAAGCGCCTGAGCTGACTTCGCTTTTTATTAGCTCTGGACACTGGCTCTTTTGTATGCGAGCATTGTGTTCATGAC
>JBBCAV010000162.1:0-1382 GCA_051382305.1 Bdellovibrionota bacterium FG-2 | reverse complement strand
CTCCAAGTTTTCATCACGCATTCTTCTTCATCGGAGTTGACTGCTGCTCCGTCTTCTCATGCGCTTCGATATTAGCAATCGCCTGAGCAATGTCTTTGTACCCTTCCACTTTCTTGAATTGACCCTCGCAATACAACAGCACCGAGCCGAGCCACCGCTGAAGCATTTTGCTCCCTCTTGAACGCTTGAGATTTCGTTCAGAGTGACGTACAAGGGAGAACATGCTTTCGATGGGGTTCGTTGTCATGAGCGACACTCGGAGCATCGTCGGGATCTTTAGCTTATGCAGAGTCAGCAGCTCCTCGAAGGCTTCCAGGAGAGAATCTGCAGCTGACTCATTCTTCTCTCGCAGCCATACTTCAAGCTCCTTTAGCATGGTCTTGGCATCGGAGTAGCTGTTCTGCTCCAGGGCAGCCTTGAGTCGTCGGTGAGCTTCTTTGCGGTAAGCCTTGGCGAGGTGCTTTTGGAGATTGCGACTTTTATGAATCGAACAGCGTTGATGGAGTAGTTTTTTTCCAAATCGATCCCGTAGAGCCTTTATTATGCCGCTACCTCCGTCAGTCACAAAAATGATTCTTTTCGTGATGACGAGGCCACGTCGCTCAAGATCTTTGAATAGTTCCTCGCAAAGTTCGTGGTTTTCTGAATTTCCCTGCCAAAATCCCAGAGCCTTTTTATCTCCAACAATATCGACCCCGAGCGCCACGAGGAACGCCTCTCCTCCTCGATGAATCGTATCGATAAAAATAGCAAAGGGCTTGAAGTCCTCTAATTTACGTTCTTTGAACTGGCGAAGCTTTTGGGCCGTCAGCTCAATGATTTTGTTTGAGATCGCTGTGGGCGAAACCCCAAAAGCGTTTGCAGCCTCAATCACCGTCTCCCCATATTTCTGGGCTGATACGCCACGCAGAATCTTCTGGAGCATCTCCTCGGAGAACACTCCCGGCGAATGAAGCTTTTGATAGGACTTCAGAGGGACCTCACCATGAGCAATGCTGCGGAGCCTCGGGTGCTTTAGCTTGACCTTCTGATCGCCGATGAAAACGGAGCCATCCTCGTGTGCCCATTTCTGGAGATCCGGATCGGTCGGATAATAATCGGGTCCCGCCAACTCCTCCCGCTCCATCAGCATAATGCTCTCCGCCACCATACGCCCCATCTCCAGCATGACCCCATCCAAAGCTGACTTGCCCTGGTTTATCACCTTGAAGAGGGTTCCCAACATTTGCTGCTCTCCTGATATTTGTTTAAATCCGACCATTGCATTCTTCCGTCTCTTCGTGTCTATTCTCATCTGTGGCTCCTTGTTTTTTAATTGGTACCGTGGAGTATTCCACGGGGGAGCCACTCAATCAAATTTCAACGGACTTCAGCATAATCTC
>JBBCAV010000161.1:0-10819 GCA_051382305.1 Bdellovibrionota bacterium FG-2 | reverse complement strand
GCAATCCGTTCCAAAATCTAAGTTGTGGTAACCGATATTCTGACAGAGTGCGGGATAGTGACGCTACCAGGTAATTCAACCAAAACTGCGCACCGCATCTAAGTAACAGATATTTTGAGGCAATTCGGAGCTAAGGTCCCCCTTTGTCGTCTTAACCATTTACCGCAGACAACGCAGTACAATAGAAGAGTGTAAAGGGGGTCTTTGCGTGGCTCGATTCAGGAAAGCATTTTCGCAAAAAAGCATGGTGCTCTTCGTTTCAGCGATTACCGTTTTTACGTGGGCATCAGGCTGCGGAAAAAACACGTCCAAAGATTTGCTTGTCAGCCTCGGAATTTCACGCGGAGGCGCTGCAGATACGAGTGCAGCAACCGCAGGGGATTCGGCATCACCTTCGCCCAGCGCTTCAGTTTCTTCTTCTCCCAGCGAATCTCCGTCGGATTCGGCAACTACCGCAAGCCCCCTCCCTTCAGAGCTCATAGGAACCTGGACCAGCAGATGCACTGGGTCCGGAAACACCTATCAAATTACCGAATACACTTTTGACTCAAGCTCCGGCTTCTCAGGAGGCAACCGCAAATACTCAGACTCCGCTTGCACCGCCCTTACTCAAAACCGCACAGGATCCGGCACTCTCACACTGGGAGCAGCAGTGAGTTCAGGCCCCAGGAACATTGACTTCGTCGCGAGCTTCTACCCTTACAACATTTTTGAACTCATGGACGATGTACTCTACATAAACGAAAATCCAGCTAGTAGCGCCGCCACTCGGCCGACTTCGGTCCAAACGGCACTTTACAAATCTGGCGGCAGCGTCAGCCCCCTCACCCTTGCAAACCTCGTAGGAAATTGGAGCACCTCCAACTGCCTTTTCGGAAACGAAAATGCCTACTACACTGACAGTTACGTCATCGAGGCGGACGGCCATTTTACTTATTCTTATAATAGATTCACGGAATCCACTTGCACCACACCCGGCGTTCCGGCCACCGGAACGGGTTCGGGCAATCTGAGTATCGGAACAACCTATAATTGGGGAGACGCCGCCCGAAAAATTGACTTCACAATTCCCGCAGGCGGCGCCTTTTCTGCTGCCGCAAGCTACAACTACTTCGAACTTACGAACTCCACCACACTCTATTTTGGTTCAATGAAAACCGTGCCCGACAACCGCGATTCGGCCCCTGCTCTTACAAATAGGGACATTGCCTACACAAAAACACTAGCCCCATGAACCACCCTGTGACAAACCTCATCGACTCCCACTGCCACCTTTCTGATCCGCGAATTGCGCCTCTCCAAGCCAAAAAAATCATTGCCGATGCAAAACTTCAAGGCATCACTCGCCTCATCATGGGCGGCATCAATCCCGAAGAGTGGAGCCGTCAACTCACACTCCTAGCGAAATTTCCTAACGCCATCGTGCCGGTGTTTGGATTGCACCCGTGGTGGATTTCTCAGGCAACCGATGAAACCGTAATCGAATCCGCTTTTCAGCAGCTCACGCAGAGGCTGAGAGAGGCTTCGGCCCTGGGCGAGCTGGGATTGGATTTCACACCTCGCTTTTCAGCTGAAGTCCGCAAAAGACAGCAGAAGTATTTTGAAGCGCAGCTCAGACTCGCTTTCGATCTCCAAAAGCCCTTGGTCCTCCACGTGGTAAAAGCTCACCCCCAAATTCAGGAAGCCATCGATCAAACTTATGGTGGCTCCGAAGCTCGGGGCATTGTCCATGGCTTTTCAGGATCATGGCATGAGGCAAAGGGTTATCTCGAAAGAGGGCTTTCGATTTCTCTGGGTGGAGCAGTCACGTGGCAAACTTCCCGCCCCAAGGTCTATGCTAAACTCAGCGAAGTAGCCCGACGTCTCCCCCTAGAGCACCTGCTCATTGAATCAGACACTCCTGACCAAGCGCCCGAAGGGCTCCAGCCAAGCGAAGCTCACGCCCCTGTATCAATCCTCAGAATTGCCGAAGAACTCGCTCAAATCCGTGGGGTTTCGGCCGCCACCCTTCTCGAAGCAAGCGCCGATAATGCTCGGCGAATTTTTGGACTTTCAAAATAGCGCCAAAACCCCTAAAACAAACCCACAAGATGGAAACGCCCAAGGAACCCCCCAAGGAACCCCCCAAAGAAACCCCAAAAGAAGACCCCTATCGCCTCCACCGGCGTTTTGATCGCATGACTCGCCTAATAGGCGAAGAAGCCATGGTACGCCTGCGCGGCTCGCACGTGATGATCATTGGGTTAGGCGGAGTGGGGTCATGGGCGGCTGAAGCCATCGTGCGCTCAGGCGTGGGCACGGTTTCAATCGTGGATTTTGACGAGGTTTGCATCACCAACACCAATCGCCAACTTCAAGCCTTAAGCGGCCTCACGGGCGAAAAGAAGGCTCAAGTGCTCGCAGAACGATTCAAGAGCATTAACCCCAGTTGTGACATTCGCCCTTATGTCGAATTCTATAACGCCGCGACCTCCGAAAAACTCTTAACCCCAAAGCCCGATTTTCTAATCGATGCCATCGATAACATTACCGCCAAATGTCATCTGATTCATACTTGCCGGAGCCAAAATATTCCTCTTGTTTGCTCCACGGGCTCAGGAGGAAGAACAGATCCCACCCAAATTCGTGTGATCGATCTTGCCAAAACCGAGCATGATCCCTTGGCGAGATCCGTGCGCCGTATTTTAAGGCAGCAGTACGGGTTTCCCGATAAAGGCGCCTTCGGAATCCATGCCGTCGTCTCCAACGAAGCCCCCCGTGACCCCTTCCCGCCTAGTTACGATGGGCCAGAAGGTTTTCGATGTCTTTGCACCACGAAGGACAATCCCTACAACACGTGCGACCAAAAAAACCTGATCATGGGGAATGCGAGTTTTGTGACCGGAACTTTTGGATTTACCTGCGCTTCGGTTGTGATCGAAAAACTTCTGACACCCGAAAATGCGACGGCAAAATGAGTAAAATAAGAGTCGGAACCAGATTTATCGTTCTTGCGGTCTTGATCCGCCTCCCCAGCCTCGCCTCGGCCGAACTTGACTAAAACTTAGCCCTCATTGGGCGCTCGTTCCCCTTGGGTCTTGCAACGCAGGTCTCTGGAGGATTTGAGGTTCCTCTGTGGGGCGAGAAGACACCTACCAACTTTTTTTACGGCTACCTGCGCCCGACCGCCAAACTGCAATCCTCAGGCTTCGTCTCTCTAGAGGAGACCGCCCTTGAGATTTTTCCCGTTTCATTTTTTGGCTTCTCCATTGGGCAGTTCACTTCTGTCAGAAACACCAAGCTAGACACGCAGGATTGTTCGATTTCAGAATGCCGGGGGCGCCTCTCGAGGGGGTATGTCGAAAACCGCGCCGCTTTCGGATATGCGAATGTATTTAGTCAAAACACCTTTCGCATCCAAACCCTCTCGCACAGCACTTCGGCCCAAACCTTAAAGCCTTTTGCCGATGAGAGCAGCTCTCTTTATGGCGCCCCAAACGGAGACACACTTTTTAGCGAAAGCGTTGCTTTGGGCGCGAGTCTCCCGGAGGCCCTTTTGAGCCGTTCAAAATTTGGCCTCGCCTATTCGCGGGAGCGCATGAGCACTCAGGGGTCTGCAAACCAGCAGGCCCTTTTGTTTTTGAAAAAATCTTATAACGAATGGGCCCTTACCTTGGCCGGTGGCGTTTACACTTCTAGCAGCGCCGATCCTGGCCTCGCCATTGCGGGGGCAATCCGTTGGGTGGGGCTTCCTTCAATCGGAGATTTTTAGGGGTTTAGCGCAGAAACGGATTGTGCTCCCGCTCTTCCCCAATAGTCGTATCTGGGCCGTGCCCCGAACACACACGAAGCGAGCCCTCCAACGGCAGAAGTCGCTTTTTGACACTCGAAATCAACTGCGCGTAGTCTCCCCCCATGAGATCGGTTCGCCCGATGCTTCCCTGAAAAAGGGTATCGCCTGAGAGCAAGAGCTCGGAACTCGGAGTGCCGGCCGGAGATTTCTCAACAACATGAAAACAAACTCCGCCCGGCGAATGCCCGGGAGTGTGTATGACCCTAAACTCAAGCGTGCCCACGGCGAAAATTTCACCGTCCTTCAAAAAACGATCGACTGGCAACGGGGTGCCATACTTCAAGCCGAAAAATTTTGATTGCGACGCCAACTCTAAATACATCGCGTGAGCATCTGGATGAAGCGCGATGAGGGGCTGACAGCCCGGCTGCAACAACTCTTTTAAAGCTCGGGTCCCACCCACATGATCCAAGTGCGCATGGGTATGAAGCAGCATTTTCACATTGAGAGATTTCCCGTCCTTTGTTTTGAGTCGCACAAGCCTGCCCACAATTTCAGGGGCATTATCTCCCGGATCCACCACCACAGCTTCTCCCGTAACGGGACAGGCTAAAATTCTACAATTCTGCTGAAATGGCCCTACTTCTAACTTTTCTTCAATCATCTTAAAACCTCTCCCGCCGCCTATTTACAAAGAGTTACAAAACCAACATCGCGTCGCCATAACTAAAAAACCGGTACTCGCGCGCGACCGCCTCCTGATAGGCTCGCATGACCAGTTCGTGACCGGCAAAAGCACTGACGAGCATCAACAAAGTGGACTTGGGCAAATGAAAATTTGTGAGCAACCGATCCACATACTTAAACGAATAGCCCGGATAAATGAAAATCTCCGTACGTCCCGCACCCTCGCGAATCTCGCCGCCCTCACACGCACTTTCCAGTGTTCTAACCGAGGTCGTCCCCACCGCACAAACCCGCTTACCCATCGTTTTCGCTTGCGCGAGTGCCGCCGAAACATGGGGAGAAACCGCGTACCTCTCGGAATGCATCTGATGCTCCAAAATATTTTCAGTCTTCACCGGACGAAAAGTGCCCAAACCCACATGAAGGGTAAGCTCCTGCCACAAAACGCCAGATGCTTTCAAACGCGCAAGCAGTTCGGGCGAAAAATGCAGCCCCGCCGTGGGCGCCGCAACGGAGCCCTCCTCTTTTGCATAAACGGTCTGATAACTCGTTTGATCCTGCACCTCAGGCACTCGCCCAATATAAGGAGGGAGCGGCAAAGCTCCTACTCCCGCTTCGACAGGATCTTGATCAAAGCGTACAACCACCGTGCCATTTGGGGATTCACTGACACCCCGAATAAGCACACCCTTGATCGGGGAGCCGTTGGAATTCGGAACTTCGAATTCAAGCCCAGAAACATATTTGGCACTCGCATGAAACAGACACTCCCAAACGCAGGGTTCGAGTTTTTCGAGCAGGAAACACTCCACCTTGCCACCCAATAACCTTGCACTTCCCTCCGCGCGAACGCGCTTTCCGAGCAAGCGGGCACGAATCACGCGCGAGTTATTGGCGACGAGGACATCGCCTTCTCCAAAATACTCAAGAATGTCTTCAAACATTCGATGTTCAATCTTTTGGTTTTGGCGATCAATGACCAAAAGCCGCGAGCCGTCCCGAGGATGGGCAGGTTTTTGCGCAATCAGCCGTTCGGGCAAAACGAAATCAAAATCTGAGAGAATGAAAGCAAATTTCATGCTCCCAAAGCCCTACCACAATTTGCGAAGTTCTGCGTCCGGGTAATAGTATCTCAGAATCGAAGACACATTAAATCCCTTTTCACCCATCGTTTTTGCGCCGTATTGGCACATTCCGACCCCGTGGCCAAAGCCCCGGCCCTCGACGCGCCATACGCCCGCGGTGCCCATCAAAGGGGACACTTGAAATCCCGTACTTTTGAGTCGCTCCGACCCCATCCAGCCCCGAAACCGCGCAGAGGAAACCGACAATTCTGCCCACCCCCCCAAGGCATCCCTCCAAAAAGTACGAACTTTTGTCGCCCGACCCGAGCGGGAATCTCCTAAAACTTGTAAATCGCCCAAGCGTCCGAGCTTCAGAATAGCCGACCAATCTTTTCGCCAGCCTCCCGCAGCTCCATCAATAGCCACCCCTCGTCGAAAACCCGCGACCACGTCCGAAGCCCGAAGCTCAAAATTCCACCTAAACTGGGGAGAACTTGTGCAATACCCACAAGAAACGCCTCGTTTGAAGCCCGGATAGCGCTCCCCCCAGACACGCTCAGGCGTATCCGTCCCACCGCCACAGGTCGAATGATAGAAAGCTTTTATGGGGGTTGCGGATGCGCGACTCTCAGTCAATATCCAACCCCGAGTGCGCGCCACACTCTTGGATGCCCTAAAATCCTCTTTAATGGAGCCGTCATATACCTGGTCGATCACCGTGGAATCCACATCGTAGTGCGCCTGGGGATCCGCCTCGCGCACATGCTTCATTTTATAATAAGCATAAGTGCGGGCTGCAACCACTTGGGCGGCGATCGCTTCTTCATTCCACTTAGATGAAAACTCGGCATTCACCAGTCCATCCAAATACTTCTCTAGGTCCACTTCATTAATGACCTCGCAAAACGAACCCTGCGAATAGATCTTAAGCGTTTCACGATAAGGCATACCGCGAAAACTCAAGAATCCGGCTGGGGTTTGCACGACCACGGGCTCAGCAAGATCCAGCGTCTTTCCCTCAAGACGCGGCGAAGTCGCGCGAATCCGCCCCTCTTGGCAACGAAACTCCCACTCACTCATCTTATCTACGAACCTTGAAGCGTCGGTTACTTGTTTTTCAGAAAGGCGCAAATCAAAACCGCGCAGTTGAACGTGAGGAAGCGCATCAGCGAGTTTGACTCGAATTTGTAAAGAAGAAGCCGCTTGGGGAGCCAACCGAATTTGGGGGGCTCGCTCAACAAAAGCAAACGCGCTCTCTGCGCCTATGGCCATTGTTATGAGAATGGGAAATAACCAATAATAGAGAATCCTTCTCTTCGCCATTGCCAATGCAATCTCCTCGGGCTTCCAGCCCACCTCATGATTATGCGCAAAAAAGCGCAAACACGCCATAAAACAAAGCGTTAACAAATTGACGTTTCCACCAACCTATTACCAAAACCACCCTGCAAATCTTTCCCGTTTAGTAATCCGGGCAACCTTCCGAAAGATGTTTTGTACGGCCCGCCCTGACCACACATGAGGCCTGACGAGAGAACAAAGGAGCACGAAAATGGATGAGCGAAACGAGATAGACGAAGTGCAGGAAACGCAAGAATTCGCGGCTCCTGAATCTTTAATGTTACTCCATTTTCAAGGCACCGCAAAGGACGCAGTGGCACGTTATACTCACTGTGCGATTTGCGGTGCTAACCTCCACTTCAATTACTCAACTGACTTTGTGCGCAACCTTACACAAGAGACCGCCCGTTGCCCGGAGTGCGGAGTGAAGGCGAGAAACGTCATGCACCGGCTGCAATAAATCGTCAAAATCATTGGCAGAATTCGCTGGCTCAGATAGAATTTTCTTAAGGAGAGCCATGCCCATGCCGATTGACCAAGAAGCGCTAGCCGGAATCTTGGAACTTGATTCTGAGCAGCCGGGCCTACTCAAACAACTCGTCGAGCTTTTTATCAATCTCACGCCACAATATATTGCCAAGATGAAGACTGCGTTTTCAGAAAACGACGCCAAAAAACTTCGAATCGAAGCGCACACCCTCAAATCCAGCTCCGCAAGTCTGGGCGCCATGTCCATCTCCGCACTTTGCAAGGAGCTTCAAGAGATGGGAGATGCGGGCGACATTAGGCAAGCCAGCGAGAAAATTGCGCTCTTAGAGCGTGAATTTGAAGCGGCACAAGCTGAACTCAAAACCCTAGCTGGAATAGAAACTTGAGAAGCTAAGAACTCATGCTGTCGCTTAAAGCAAAAACCATCCTCATCATCGACGACGCACC
Source organism: Bdellovibrionota bacterium FG-2 (assembly GCA_051382305.1). Taxonomy (GTDB): domain Bacteria; phylum Bdellovibrionota; class UBA1018; order UBA1018; family UBA1018; genus CAIRTR01. The sequence goes on along the minus strand of JBBCAV010000161.1, from coordinate 3,019 downwards.
CGACGTAAGACTCCTGGCGCGTAAAATTCTTGAAGGCGACTTCGCAAACGTCTTTGATTGTGCCAATGCCGAAGACGGACTCAAGATAGCCCGAAAAATACTGCCCCATCTGATCATTACGGATCTGATCATGCCCGATAAAGATGGATTCTTTTTCTTGTTCCAAAAAAACAAGGACCCGGTATTAAAGAATATTCCAGCCATCGTCATGAGCGGGCAAAAAGACATGCCTTCGGTTCAGCGTGCCATCGCTCTTACGGCGGTCGATTATATCACCAAACCCTTTAAGACCAGCCTCATGATTCAAAAGGTGAAAAAAGCACTAAAAAACAGCGCCTTTAAGTCGCGAAAATTTAGTACGAAACCGCGCCCCAAAATTTCCATTGTCATTGACGGCACCCTGCTCATGGCCAACGAATCCGGCCTCATCGTTCAAACGAAAGTTCGGCTCGGAACGGACGCAGAAATCGAAATCAAGGCCCCGATCATCGAAGAGATGGGATGCGCAACCACCCCGATGAAGACAGTCCCAACCCCGATGAGACTTACGGAACCGGGGAGCTATCAGACCGTGATAAGCATGATTGGACTTGAGAGTCCTAAAATAAAGGCTCTCCGCGAACTGCTAAGGAGCTGGTGATGGCTGTGATGGTGGGCGGGAAAAAGATCTGTTATGCCATTGATGATGATCCCATCTTTCAAGTGGCCTTTGAAGCCGCGCTGCCCAAATTCGGGATTCAATGCAAGCTCTTTAAATCACCCGAAGATCTACTGGCTGCCACTCGCAGCCAATCTCCGGATTTGTTTTTAATTGATCTCAACTTGGGAGAAATGGGTAGCGGACTCGACATCATTTCCACTTTGCGCAATCAGATGAGCATCGCGGCCCCAATTCTCGTCATTTCTGGGGACGGGCTCTCAAAAACCGTTGCTGAGGCCTTAAATTTGGGTGCCAATGACTATGTTGTTAAACCGCTTGACCGACGACTCTTGGGCACTAAACTTGCGTTCTTTGTTAATGCGCCTGAACTCAATGAATTTGCCACAAGCTATACCAAAGTCCCCATCGAAAAATCTGAAGTCAAAATTTCCGTCAAATGTGAAATCACTGAAATCGACGAGCTTGGGGTGCAGCTCATCGGTCGACACCTCCTCCCTCGCGGCATGCTCTTTCGAGTTTCGGGAGAAATTTTGGATGAAATCGCGGGCCCTGGCACGGTCAAAGCCGTCAGCATTATTTCTAATGAAGTCGCCGAAAACGGTCGTGACTATGTCGCTTACGGAGAGTTCGATACCGAAGATCACGAGTTTATGAGGGCTCTGAGGCAATGGCTCATGGGGATTCCGAGGCTTAAAACTGAAACGCCACCGACAACATAGGCGCAAGCGTGCTGCGATGCTGTTTCTCGCTCAGATCCACCGATGCCTCACCGTCCACCTGGGCTGAAACATAAGTCATCGACCAATAGACTCCATAGAGCCCAACTTCAAACACGCCCCAAATAGGATACGTATAGCCGAGATTGATCGCGTACCCCCCGCCGGTTCGCGCGACATTACCCGAGAAGTCTCGCCCGCTGGGCAGATAAGCCGCTGTCAACTCAAAGCCCTTGATCAGCAAGCCGCCCTTAGGGCCCCACGCCCAACTCCGCTCGTGATTGCCCGTCGAAGCCGATCCCAAATACTGGATTCCAAGCAAAAACCCCTGCAAAGCCGAATACCCAAACGTCGCAGTGTTTAAGAATCGAAAATCGCTCTTTGCCACCCCCTGAGCGTCATCGCTTGTCCGAAGGGCTGTAAACGCACCTTCAATCCAAATTGAGGCCTTGGCGGGCCGCGAAGGAAGTACAAACACGAGCAGACAAACAAAGATTAAAAATAAACTCTTCACTTTAATAAAGGTATCACGGATAGTCGCTGCATGACAAATCTTTGGACGGGGTTTCTCCCCCCCCACGCGCTCATCATGACTCAAGCCGCACCGCAGGGCGCTCCAAAAAAAACCAGTTATGCCGACATCGTCTTTGTCGGAGCGGACATTACTGGCGGCACTCCTGCCGCTCAACTTTTGGACAAAATGATAGAAGCCATGGGAATGAAGCCCGAACAAGTCCTGCGAACTGAGACGCTCTCCACCCCCTTTGACGCTGCCGCACTACCTAAATTCGTCATTGCCCTTGGGATTGATTCTGCCAGGGCGCTTTTACGAACGGACAAACTTTTTTCCGAACTACGAGGCCGCTCTTTGGATTATCAGGGCACAAAATTAAGGGTGACTTTTCACCCGGCAGAACTTTTGGAAACCCCGGTGCTCAAGCGCGAGGCCTGGGCAGACCTAAAAGCCGTGATGCAAGAGTTAGTTCTTTCCCGCAAAGCCCCGTAAAAGCTCAATGGGAAACGGAATAATCATCGTTGTCGCCTTTTCGGAAGACATTTCACGAATGGTTTGCAAATAGCGAAGTTGAAGCGACATCGGGCGGACTTCCATAATCTGTGCGGCTTCTGCCAGTTTTTCAGACGCTTGAAGTTCCCCTTCGGCCGCAATAATCTTGGCGCGTCGTTCACGCTCCGCTTCAGCTTGTCTAGCCATGGCTCGCTGCATTTCGGTCGGCAGATCGATTTGCTTCACTTCGACGTTTGAAACTTTCACGCCCCAAGGTTCGGTTTGCTTATCCAAGATCGCTTGCAAGCGATGGTTGATGGTATCGCGCGAGGCCAGCAACTCATCAAGCTCAACCTGACCCAGCACAGAACGCAGGGTAGTTTGCGCAAGCTTCGAAGTGGCCATCAAATAATTCTCAACATCCACGACGGCGCGATTAGGATCCACCACGCGAAAATAAACCACGGCATTCACTTTGATCGTCACGTTATCGCGACTGATCACATCCTGAGGAGGCACATCCAAAGTCACCGTCCGCATATCAATGCGAATCATGCGGTCCACAAAAGGAATCAACACAATGAGGCCGGGCCCTTTTGCGCCAATCACCCGACCGAGGCGAAAAATAACACCGCG
>JBBCAV010000160.1:0-7588 GCA_051382305.1 Bdellovibrionota bacterium FG-2 | reverse complement strand
GCTATGAGCGTATCGAGGATCCGAGACTTATCGGACTCATGAACGATATCTATAAAACGTGCTGGAACCCTTTACAGAACTTCTTCATGCCGTCGTTTAAGCTCAAAGAAAAAATTCGTGTTGGAGCGAAGATCGTAAAAAAATACGACGCTCCGCAGACAGCTTACAATCGGCTAAAGAAAAGTTCGCACTTAACCGAAGAGCAAAAAGAGAGACTCACGAGGCAGATGCTTGTCTTGAATCCTTTCAAGCTCAAGAAGGACCTCGAAGTCAAACTTAAGAATTTTTTTGAAGAGCTTAGGAAATCTAAAATCCGGGAGGCATCATGATTGAGAATTATGTAAAATCAATGCCCCGCAGCTTGGTAGCACTTCTTTCTGAGTCAATACGGCTAACCGTTGAGCCATCAACCTCCCTCTTATCCATGAAATGAGTTTCATCTGATGTTTTTCATAGGTTATGATAACTAAGGTGACGCCGTGAACAAAAGAAAACACATTCGACTTTCCATCATTTCAGTCACGTATAACGACGCTGTGGGTTTAAGTGAAACCGTAAAATCATTGCTTCAGCTCCGCAAGTGCGATTGGGCATGGGAACATGTCATCATCGATTCATCCCCTGAAGCCACCCAGTTCGCACTTAGAGAGCTACCCTCTGAATGGCCATTACGTCATCTCGTTGAACCGCCTCGCGGAATCTATTCCGCGATGAATTCAGGGATTCAACAGGCGCAGGGAGACTATTTGTGGTTCCTAAATAGCGGAGATCTATTGACCAATCACCGGATTCTTGAGGTACTCTTGGATCGACTTGATTTAGAACAAACTATGGACATTGTTTGCGCAGGGGTCGATCGAGTCCGTGATGGCCAATACCTCTATTTTTCCAACCCAGGGAAAAGTTTTTTCTGGAGCACGCTGGGATCAAGCGGGGTTTGTCACCAAGGTATCATCTACAGGCGGCAATCACTCTTAAGAATCGGACTCTATTCAACAGAGTTTCGACAGGCAGCCGACTACGAACATCACCTTCGATGCATTGCCGGGGGATTGCGCATAGGGATGGAACCAAAACTGAGCTTAGCCGCCTATGACGTTGGTGGCATTAGCGGTCAAAACTATTTTCAAACCTTCAGCGAGTATGCGGAAATTCACAAAAAACTTAGAGGTTTGTTTCCGGCCTATATTGGTGCTTTGAGGGACTCCTATCGTTTTGCTAACATAACTAAGATTCGATGTATGAAAGTAATTCAAGAAAGTACGATGGGAGCCAAAATTCGGAAAATGTGGTTTATCTGGAAACGCCGGAATGATTCAAACGTGCTACGTTAATTTGTGAATCACAATGTCCGGCCAAAGCCAAAGAAAGCCTATTTACAAAATCATCAAAATAGATGAGAAAAGGTCCCATGCTAACGAAGGTTTACAAGACCTTATTCCCTGATAACTTTATTCCGCAATGGGTTTTGCCACTTTTCGCTTTTTGCATCGCTGCCTTTAGCAAAGGATTCGCGAAGATTCATTTAAATTCCCCGTTTTTCCCTATTTACATTTGTGATGTCGTTCTATTCGTTACGCTCATTTGGGGTATTCTTAACCGTCGATCTCATCTCTTTAATGTATCCCGCTTTTTCACTTTCACTCTATTTTCTTTCTGGATAACTGGTCTTTTGAGGTTGTTACTTAATGTTACAATGCCAGGCGAAATCGGGTACCCACACATCCAAAGACTACGAGACTTCGCTCTCATATATCAGAGCTTATGGATCCTCGTCAGCCTTTTCCTAACCCGTATTGAATTCAAAAAATTTTTTACTGGCGCACTGTTGGGGATTGCATTTGCAAATCTTATGTCTTTGGGGCATTTCATCTTTTACGGAGTTGTTTCAACAGATCGCATATCCGGCATCGGCGGTATTGCTGGAAATGAGGTGATGAGCCCACTAAGTCCACTTCTGTTTTGGACGTCAACGCCGAGTCTCGCACTAATTGCAAACTTTACGCAGGGGTTCACATTATTTGGGCAATTTTTTGCGTATCTGAAACGCAATTGGTTTTTTTCTTTTGTATTTTTGAGTGTTTTCATCCCGCTTTTTGCCAATTGGTTTCAAAATAAATTTAGATTTAGCCGCGACCTAGCAAGGACAGCTTTCCGTCTGCTTTTATCGTTAACTCTTGGAATCGCACTCACCTTCTTATCGACATATTGGATTTATGTGCACGATCAGCCAACAGTCCAATCGACTGAATCAAGCGGGCAATCAATCCAATCGACTGAATCAAGCGGGCAATCAATCCAATCGACTGAATCAAGCGGGCAATCAATCCAATCGACTGAATCAAGCGGGCAATCAATCCAATCGACTGAATCAAGCGGGCAATCAATCCGACCGACTGAATCAAGCGGGCAATCAATCCAATCGACTGAACCGAGCGGGCAATCAATCCGACCCAAGAAGCCAGTGATCCACAAAAACCTGGGGATCCCCGATTTCATGGAGAGCCTCAAAAAGGGGGCACTCGATCCAGATATCGATCGCGAATCGTACTTTTACCACGGGGAAAAACAGGTTGATGCGGCAACAGGGGAAATTTCGATCATGGCTTGGCGGATGCACTTATGGAGGCAAACTTTCAAGAAATTCCTTACCGCGCCACTATTTGGCCTCGGTTTTGGACCTAGAGCCGTGGACACCATCTTGGGAGGAGTGCCCGCAATTGGCAGCGAGGGGAATTGGATCTCAGGGCCTCACAATAGCTTTCTCATGCTACTATTTCGGGTCGGTATCTTCGGAACTCTACCTCTAACGTTCCTGCTTCTTTATGCGATGTTTCAATTTACACAGAGAATGATAACCCGCCAGACAAGCATGGCCGAGGTTGCGGCAGCGATGAGCCTAGCCTCTGTCTGTCTGTTCGCCTGTTTCAACGTTTGTCTTGAAAATCCTCAAAATGGCATTTGGTTTTGGTTTTTTCTTGGAACTCTAGTTGCTCGAGACTGGTCTTTGCCGAATGGTCACTCGACTTAACGCACCAGTCCCATCGCCTGTGTTGTTATGCGTAGTTGTCACCTTGGCGACAGCGTCCTGTTCTTCAAGAATCCAACACACCTGCTTATGCGGCCGCTTGCACAACTCTAGATGTTCCGATTTGCGAGAGGGTGCAAGCCCACTATGGCATCCGGGTCTTTCTAGCATACACAGTCATGAAGTCACCGAAGTTGACCGGCAAGAAGACCCTCTTTAATATGCCCCTGTCCCTGAATTTTCCTAAAAATTTTCCATTCAATTTATAGAGAAGGTACCCGAGTGAGACTACGTGAGTATAGGTAGTTCGCTGGATGACCTCAAAGCCCGCCTTTTTGAGGAGAGCTTGCATGGTCATCGGAGTGAAATAGTAGAGATGCATCGGCATCAGCCAAGGCCACTTACGTCCAGTGAGGCGTGCGAAGACAGACGAATAGTCCATCGTTGTTAGCACGAACAAGCCATCATCGTTGAGCATAGTTCTGGCACTCTCCAGATAAGACAAAGGTGAAGACACATGCTCAATGGCATCCCAGGATGTAACGACGTCAAATTTGCGGTTTTCCAAAATCTCCGGCCACCGCTTGACATCTCCTGCGAAAAGGCGCTTTTCCTTCAAACGAGCATTTCCCTTCTCAAGAACCTTAGAGCAGATATCGACACCTACCGCGTTTCGGCCCATTGACATCAGGGTTTCAACGAAAAACCCCATGTAACAAGAAAGATCAAGATACGTCATGCCGGGCTTGGGAGGGGCCAGTTTGTCGAGCTCAGCGAGTGCTATTTTGTACGTGCGGAGTCGACCGGCCTTTTCGTCCTCGTAAATTTCATCTTCGATGGTCTGGGCGAGTTCGAATAGAGCTTTTTCCGCCGGGCGAGGATTAATCATCGTCAGCTTGCAACGGTTGCACTCAACCAGCTGGAAATTAAATTCGGTCCTCTCGGCGGTGCATTGATATAGCTCCGGTCTGAGATTCAGTGACTTTAGCTTCTCGTCATTTGAATGATAAATGACGTTGAAATCATCAGTACCGCAAAGACTACAAGGTACTTGCTCAAGTTCTACCTGCATTTTATTCTCCTCGCTCAATCCATCAAACCGCGTTTTCGGTAGTCCTGTTCCCCAAGTTCCCAGGATGGTGGGCTGGGGTTAATCTTGCGAAATAACTCAATTGGGATGTCGAACCATAGATTCCCCTTGCTGGATCGATGAATCAGATACTTGTCCACGAGCCCATTCTTAACTAAATAATCGTAAAAATCTCCATTAGGCGGAGGAGGAAGTAGATCAATCCTGCTGGTCGGGTGAACGAATATCCGGCGGTCCGGCGGCTTAAAGTAAAAAAGGGCAATATATCCCGTCACTCTCTCAGTAAAATAATTAGCAAAAAAGAGTGTACTGATATTGAATTGAACAAGAACGGTCTTATTCGGCTGCTCCAGTGTCTTCAAATACCCACCAACAAACTCGATCTCTTCTGTCGTAATCGGCCACTTGTCCCTAAAATTCATCCCGCACCACTCGATGTCTCGAAGGTTGACAAACGGCATTGTGATACTTCTGGCGGCAACATCACCCGCGATCAGCACAGCGACCATGACAGGGGCATACACCCAGCTCGCGACTTTCAGTCTGGGTGCAATACGAAGAAAACAGGACTTTCCGATCTCAAACCAGACCAAAGTGCAGACTAAGTAAGCCATTCGATCATAAGGCAGGTACCACATGACCTGGGCGATCCTAAATACGCTGGCTGAAGCAATCAAAAAAACTATCAGAATTGCAGATCCCCGCTTCCACCGCGCAAGGGTCAGCATCCCTACAATAGCAGTAAACAGATACGAAAAACTCCGAAGATTTTTCCACATCGGAATATATAACGTTTTCTTGAACTGGAGCTGAAACGCCCAATCCCTCCAAAAATAATGCCAATTCAAGGCAGCATACATTGCGTAGCCCACCCAGCAACCCAAAGCGATCCCAAGCAGGAGCATTTCCCAGCGGGATCGAAGAATTCGACGTTCCTCAGCTTTTCTCCCATATAGACAATATTCAATAAGGGCAAAAAAGCAAAGCGCGCCCCAGAAGTTGACTCCATTGGGGTGAACAAGGGGCGCCAATAATCCAAGGCTCAGGCCTGCGACTCGATATTTGCGGTCATATAGCAGGTATGACGCGGAGGCAATCAGAAGAATAAGCGCTTCGAATCGGATATTGTTTCCGGTGACGATCATTTCCCCACTAAAAAGAAAGAGAATGCAGAAAACCACCGCGACAAGTGAATCGATATATGGCCGCACCAGAAAGAAAAAACAAATCATCGCCCCGAGGAGATAAAACTCAGATAGCCTGCGCCCAAATTCGAACGTAAAGGGGATGATTTTGTAAATGAGCCCAGAGAGTATCTGGAGTCCGGGTGGTATCCAAAACGTCGACCGATCAGGGTTCATGACGAGGCTGAAAAGCGAGTTAGTCTTGGCGAAATCGATTCCGGGCCAGATATAAGACTCTTCATCCGCCCATGGAAACGGAAAAGTGAATCCGGCCTTTTGAACAACAAAATGATAAATTAGAAAACCCAAGAAAAGCAGAACAAGCTGCAACCGCTTCGAATAGAACAGGGACAAAATTCGTGACATTAAGCTTGTACCTAACACCCCACTAATGCACGGTCAAATCCGAAGATCCATTTTTTCTTTTGGTCTTGAAAAACCCTAACTCTACGGCTAGATTGCAACACATTATGAAGATTTTGATCACAGGCGGCGCTGGCTTTGTTGGAACCAATACTGCCAAGTTCATGTTAAAACGTGGACACGAAGTAGTTCTTTTGGACAACGGAAGCCGTAAAGGATGGGAATATAATTTAGAGGATCTGAAAAAAGTCGGCTCTTTTGAGTTTGTCCGAATTGATGTCCGAGATTTTGATTCTCTAGCGGGGTTTGCACGAAAACATCGAGATGCGTCTTTGGTGATCCATTTAGCAGCTCAAGTGGCAGTGACCACATCAGTGACTGATCCGAGGCAAGATTTTGAGATCAATGCTTTAGGAACTTTGAATGTACTTGAGGCGCTGCGACTAGCCCAGTTTCAGGGACTGTTGGTCTACTCCTCCACCAACAAGGTTTATGGTGACATGCAGGACCTTCAAGTGGTCGAATCCAACGGTCAATACGCCTATCAAAATGTTCCAAAAGGTGTAAACGAAGAGCGTCCTCTGGATTTCCACTCTCCCTATGGCTGCTCCAAAGGCGCTGCGGACCAGTACGTGCGCGACTACAGTCGGATTTATGGAATTAAGACGGCTGTTTTCCGACAATCCTGCATTTACGGTCCTCATCAATATGGAGTCGAAGATCAAGGTTGGGTTGCGTGGTTCACGATCGCTGCAGTCACTCAGCAGCCAATTACCATCTATGGAGACGGGAAGCAGGTTCGAGACGTATTGTACGCCCAAGACCTGGCGGAAGCGTTCTTACAGGCACATGAAAACAAGGAAACCGTTCGAGGCCAGATCTATAATATTGGGGGTGGACCGTCCACTGTCCTATCGCTACACCGCCTTTTAGGTGCCCTTGAGGAGAATCTGGGACGCAAGATCCCAGTGCAGTATTCTAATTGGCGCCCGGGCGATCAAAAGATCTTTGTCGCCGATGTATCCAAAGCGGAAAGAGATTTTGGATGGAGGCCCAGCACTCCGATCTCAGACGGTCTGAACTCGCTCATCAGTTGGGTTTCCGAGAACCGGACTCGATTTCAAAAATGAACCAAACGGCCTTTAACATTGATCAGCTTGCTGTTGTTCTCTTTGCCTACAACGAAAATGGTAATCTTCTTCGTCTGCTTCAGGCGCTGAACCAAGAGATATCGAAAATTTCTCCACGGACACAGGTCCAATTCGCGATCTGTGTCCAAGGAAACCAAGAAACGCTTGATGAGGTCCTGCAGTTTAAGGACGAGATGGGCGATCATCGCCGTCTTAATTACCACTACTCGCCTTTACCTGTGGGAGTCGCGGGTGCAGCAGTCAAAGCCTTTGAATTAGTCGAAGGCGAGCCTACGGCATTCCTCATGATGGACTGCGATCTGAACCATCAACCTGAAGAACTCAGTTCTTTATTTCGTCTGATCCAACCAAGAACCGTCGTTGTCGGGTCTCGCTATGTGGCTGGCGGCGAAATCATTGGGATGCCACTCTGGAAGAAAACCCTTTCAAAGTGGGTCAATGCAGTCTTGTCAGTGTTTCTTCGTTTGCCGGTTGCAGACAAGACCTCAGGGTACCGTTTAATCACCGGCACGCGGGTAATCGAGATTGCCAAGTCCGTTCAAGGTAAGGGCTTCGATTTTTACATTGAGTTTCTGGTCCGGCTCTGGCTCGGCGGATTCAACATCGTTGAGACTCCGATCACCTTTAAAGTCCGTACAATTGGGCAGTCAAAGATGCGAATTTTCCGAACAGTAAATTACCTTCGCCTTAAGGCGAAGGCTTCGCTGAACGGCTAAAGCCGGATACTCGTCGGCCTGCTGGCCGACTGTAAATCTCATACCACCTTAAAATG
>JBBCAV010000159.1:0-23770 GCA_051382305.1 Bdellovibrionota bacterium FG-2 | reverse complement strand
CGTGCTAAGCCCCTTGTTCGCTCGCAGCTCCCCTCGCAGCAGTCTCAAAAATCTCTCAAGAGTTGAAACACTCATCCTCTCGAGCATGAGCTGGATCTGTGGGGTAAACTCTGGATCTTCGTTAAACGGAAACCAATCTCGAAAAGCGGCTTTCATTCGCGGCGCCGACATTCGCTCCATGGCGATCCAAAGCCGCCTGATGTGAGGCAGGAGCAGGTCCCTGGAGTATTTCGGGTGCCGCCCTGAGGGCTTCTTACGAGCAATAACTTCTTCAGATTCGCCTAACAATCGAATCAGGGATTTGCGATGTAGCGAGGTCACCTTGCCCGCCTCATTGAGCATCACGGTTTTGTCTTTTCTCTTCGAATTTTGGTATCGACTTAAAATCGCAACAAGGTATTCTTTTGTGGCCTGGTAGCTCATAGAAACCGCCCTCCGTGGCGGCCGCAATCCGTTCCAAAATCTAAGTTGTGGTAACCGATATTCTGACAGAGTGCGGGATAGTGACGCTACCAGGTAATTCAACCAAAACTGCGCACCGCATCTAAGTAACAGATATTTTGAGGCAATTCGGGGGTCATAGGGCCGGATTTTGAGGCTTGACACCCATAACTCGCCATGTTAGATGCGTAGCAATATATGAAAAAAATAGCCGTCGACATGTCACCAAAATCGCTGGTTTTTGGATTTGCACTCACCACCTTCCTCATCGGTTCAGGATCCAGCCACGCCTTTGAAACAGATCAGCTATCCCAAAGGAACCTCAATCCCTTGGACGCAAGCCAACCCGTTAACGACTATGCCAACCGGTTTTTAGAGAAGTGCCGGGTCAAGCTCAACTCCGAGATTCAAAATGCATGGTTTCCTTGGAGCTATGGGAGTGATGAAAAAATTGCTGAGAAATTCCGTCTGTGTGTTTTCAAAGCTAACCCCTTTAGCTTCCACTATTTTGGAGCGCGCGTTGAGGGTTGGATGAGAACAACGCTCGAAGGCCAGGGCTATTCCGTCGGCTCAGGCACCGACAAAGAGAATAATATCTACGGAGACTTTAGGGGCGGGTATCTCTTTTTTCATCCCTGGCACCCGAGTCCCCTCGTTTTTGATTTCGCCCGGCTTATCTCTGGAGAACTCTCCTCTCCCACCTTTATGGCAGGCGATGTGCGCTTTGGCGCAGACAAGTTGAGCCATCTCTTCCGGCTTGGCTACAAATACTGGAAAAGAAGCGGAGGCGGCGTTGAAGACGCCAAAGCTCTCCACTTCGGTACAAGCACAGAATTAGGGATGCTTGGCCAAACTGGGATTGGCGTTTTTTCTTATGCCGATCTTTCGGCTAATTACGCGGGCTATCAGTTCTACCAAAATCTCATCGCGTCGATCGAAGACCCAGCCTGGCTAAATAAATTGTTTCACTACGCAATTCTTTGGGATGTTGGGAAAAATATTGCTCAGATCGAGCGCATTCGTGAGTTTCAGATTTCAGATTACGCGACCCAGGACTGGGACGAATATCTCAATCCTTCGGTCTATGTCTCCTCCCTTCAGCAATCAGTCACCCAGCATCTCAAGGAGCATCGCAAGGAAATCTGCGCCCAATACCTAGACTGGAAATATTTGAGCGCGACGCCGATTCGCCCACTCAGAGCAAAAACACAGTATGTGGATATTTCAATTGCGCCCACGCAAGTTGATCCGTTTCGGGTGGAAGAGCTTTGTCGGGGGAATTAAGCGGGCTGCAAAGCTGCACTATCCAATTTCGGGAATTGATGGGAAAGGGCTAGCCATCCACTTTACACTGCACGAGATTCCCGCTCGCAACTAACCTATATCACCCACCAACTTCCGCTTTCCGGTAAGAAGAGCTGAAGCGATTCGGGGTTTGATCGCAAAATTGCACCTATCTTATGTCCACCTATATTCACGAATCCCCCACCCACAGGAAATGGATCAGCGCCCCGATCAAATCCAGCTCGCATATACTTATCGGAATTGGGCCAGCGCCACTTCGTATATACCCCTGGTCCACTTAGGAAACCGTGGGGATCTGATGCGACGTAACCGAAGCTTGCAGGCATACTCCAGATCTTTCCGGACGCCCCAATCAGCGTGACTTCAAACTCTACAGAATGACCAAATATCCAAGATTGAAGTGTAAGAATCACATTCGTGATATAAGACTCATTGGTCTGGAGCAGTATCTTCATCTCATCGGGGATTCTCATAAGGTAACCTGGGCCTATATTGCGGGGCTGGCCTTTGACCATACGGTAGAGCCAATCTGGACGCTCAATTGCTCCGATGTAGTCTTCAGCGTGAGGCATCCCTGCTGCAAACTTCGCGAGGCTCAATAATCGATCAGCAACTGCGCTTTCCATGACCGAGACCGAATCATGCTTCATTCCAAAAACATGGCCCAACTCATGAAGAAGAATGTGCCGCAAATAAGTAGGGTGTTTGCCCCAGTTACTTGACTCAGGCTCTGAGTTTGGCTGATCTCCAGAGGCAGAAGCCTGAATAATGACCTTGCCCTTGGAGCGGTAGGTTTCATTATTATATGGCAGTCGAACCGCGACTCCTAAACGGTGGGCTTCAATTGCCAGGTGTTCGCGCGAGAAAGCCCTGTCTACTCCGAATTCAAAAACAACATCGACAGTTTTCAAGCTGCAATCCTCTACTGACTCCAACTCGATGAAGGTGAGCGACATTTTTCGCCCAACATGATCTGGGAAATCAGCAAATCCGTTTGGACCGCCCAACATGGCCTGGTCCAAACCATAATCCTTTAAAAATCCTACCCACTGCTCGAGAGAACTCCTAACTTCAGCCTGCAGCAGGGCGAAGCATTGGCGCGATTCATTGACCTTTCTCCTGAAGAAACAAGTTATCTCCTTCGACTGATCGAGTTTACACAGGCAACACCCCACAACTTAAGAAATTTATCTCACGCGAGCTCGCTCAATTGAGCGGAAAAGCACCTTCTCATTAAAGATCGAGTGGCAGTGAAAGATTCCCTGAGTCGAGAGGATCAAGCAATCTACTATAGCGCTTGGTACTTTGCCGCGATTCATGTGGCCCTTACCATTCCTGCACTTACAACGCGAGAGACCCTTTGCCACTATTTCCGTCTATCTTATAAAACTGTAACCGAGGTCTTGGAGTTTCTTGTCTCGGTTGGTCTTGCAACCCAATCGGGGGTACATTTGTTCGGACAAAGTGGAACATAAGAAGCGTGTTGAAACTCGCGAGTCGTCGGTGGCCGGTCTAAAGCTTCCATCGTGGCGAGAGGTTCTAGCCCAAGATTATCACGAATGGCCTCATGAAAGATTGCAACTGGACACCAGCGGTAGAAGTGAAGAAGAAAGCTTTGATGAACTCCTGCTAATCCTAGGGAACGCAGGGTTTCGTTCGTAGCCTTCCTCAAGTGTGCTCTCGTATTGCCAACAGAGCTCAGCTCAAACACAAGGTTTTCGAACAAGATGCCAGTTTGGAGCCAAGACAAATTCACTTGACCGTGGCATATTAAAAAGCCATAAGTTTGCCTTCTGAGGAGTTTATATGAGATTCAATTTGCCATTGTTCTTTTTGATAGCTTGTTTTTCCCTGTCCGCACTGGGAGATGAGATCAAGACGGCGGGTACTTTATCTGAATCTCTATTCATAGCTCTCTCGAAAGCAGGCGCACCTTCAGACTGCGATTCAAGCGGGTGCCCTTTGCAAGCCCGGGACATCCAATGCACTAATACAGCATCCGACTCAAGCACCTGTTCGATTAGCGTAGAGCGCGGGACCTGGGTCGCGCAGAAGGTAGACGGAGAAGCCGCGACAGCCTTATTCGTCGCACTGAAAGATAGCGGAATTAGTTCCGCGTGCGAGTCTCAAAATTGCTCTATCGAAGTTCGTTCGGCTCTTTGAATTGTGGAGTTCAATGCAGGGAGAACTGATTTTTCCTGTACTTTGGCATTCTAATCTACATGATCGCTTGAGTTCTCAAAACCTCCTCCAGCGCACTTGATTGCCGAAAAAGACGCGGCCATCAATGCATGCAGATCCCGCGCGATCTAGGCAGCGTCCACGCTGACTTTCAGCTTGAGCCCACCCTGGTTAACTTGGTCCTGCAGCGCAAGTCGAACAAAACTCGAAATCGGATGCCCAAGTCGAAGGGCAAACCCCGCAGCACGCTCTGGACTAACGTGTCGGCGGCCTTTTTCGATGTCGCAAAGCTTTTGAGAAGAAAGGCCGAGTTTTCGCGCAAACGCGGACAAAGACAACGCCTCTCCATGGCGCAATCCTTCAAGGGCCAGACCCAGCGTCAGCGGACCACCCAAGATCGCCTCTAAGGAAACAACTTCACGGGCATCACGTCTAGCTGCCAAAGAGCCTTTCGATCGCTTTGTAGTCATGTTTATTTACCTCCTCGACAATTACGCAAATTACTTCTTCATGCATGATCCGGTAGTAAGCGCGATATCCATCACTGAGCTTGATTGACCTAACGCCCTTGAGCTTCCCTGTTAAAGGCTCATCGTGGTAACTTTGGATCTTTTGCACAGTTTCCAAACCATTCTTAACGACCTGAGAACGCCAAAGCATATACTTGGCAACAACATGTCTTGGAGCCTTTGCCAAACTCCTCAGTGCGCGTTTTGTCGTTTGAACGGCCCGAATCACTACTACACAGTACCCCCGATGGGGGTAAGTGTCAAGTCCCAAAAAGGAGAAACCTGATTCTTCGGAAAACCGAGTTTCCGACAACCCCTACGATAAGGTCCTCCTAATTTGGGGGACGAATTGCAATGCCAACATTGTCCCGTCCGGGCAGGGGTGGTTTTTGGCTTCCGTCTGATCCAAATTTCCATGTTAAAGTTTGTAGCCTGTATCGACACAGGAGCAACCGCGTTAGACGTTTTGCCAAAGAAATCTCCACTCACCAATGCAAGCTCGAACTGGAACTTAAGTACAATCTAGTCATTAGTTTACTGGGTTTCCAATCCACAGCTCACCGTAGGATCTTCACCGTCGGTATTAAAAACGGGAATTCCTTTGTTCACTGGAGTTCCTGATACAAGAAAACTATATTTCTGAGGATTACTCATTGCGAGTGTCGCCATTTGAATGCAGTGCGCGAGATTGGTTTTGACCAATTCAAACAATGGCTGATTCGGCGAAACGCTCAGAGGAACAATCATAACGCTTTCACAACTACTAGCCCCATAACTATTTAGCGCACTTGTGGATCCTTCTAGTGAGCAAGTCCCTTTGATAATTAGATGAGGAATGGGAGCGCCTGCTTTTCCCGGAAGGCCGATAACTGTGCCTGAACTGAAAACTGATTTTACAAGAGTAAAACGAGAGGTGAGGATCATGCTTTCTGAGAAGGTGCAGCTGCTACGACAAGCGCCCCAGAAGGGCCCGCATAGACTTGCTCGGGGCCAAGTGTGCTCAATAGAATTAATAGTGGAACGAGTCGCTGCATTCGGCAAACACTCTTCGATCCAAATACTTTAAATTTCATATTTTACCCCCCCAAAATGACCTGTTTCACGACTAGTTTGCGAAGCCTGATATAATAAACTCTTCCTCTTCTTTTGCTTTCTGAGCGGTTCCAGCGATAGCACCAGCAACCGATACGCGTGGTGCTTTTTGA
The DNA here is from genome assembly GCA_051382305.1 of Bdellovibrionota bacterium FG-2. GTDB lineage: Bacteria > Bdellovibrionota > UBA1018 > UBA1018 > UBA1018 > CAIRTR01. The sequence continues at coordinate 18,129 of JBBCAV010000159.1, read as the reverse complement.
GCGTTTGCGGACACCCCCGTGGGATGAAATATTGTTATCTTGTTCGATCGAGCGCACCCGCTGGCAATGCAGAAATTCAGACAACAAGCGATCAGCATCGTCACTCGAAAGACAGCGAATTGCCTCAAAATATCGGTTACCACACCTGAGATTTTGGAACGGATTGCGGCCGCCACGGAGGGCAGTTTCGATGAGCTACCAGGCCACAAAAGAATACCTAGTTGCGATTTTAAGTCGATACCAAAATGCGAAGAAGAACGGCAAGACCACGATTTTAGACAAAGCGATACGACCCTACCGCCTTTTCCCCGCCCTACGCCCACCCTTGTGGTGCGGTTGCAGCATCGTCTGCTGCAGTCGCTTCTCCCTGGGATCTTTTGCCACATGCAACTCACGCCCTGAGGCCGGATCAATCCCTGTCCAGTACATCGCGCTCGCCAAAGCCATAGGAGAAGGAATAAAACCCTGAACCTGCTGCAGTTTCCAATTCTCGCGCTTCACCCAATCATGAACGCACTCCATCTTTTCTGGCGTCGTTCCCGGAAAACCCGAAATGAAATAGGGCACTAAAAATTGTTCTTTACCCGCTTCTTGCGAAATCCTCTCAAACTCCTCACGAAACCTCTCAAAAAGTTCAAACCCAGGTTTTTTCATTAGCCGGAGCACCTCTGGATCCAGGTGCTCGGGCGCGACCTTAAGATGTCCGCCTACGTGATGCGAAAAAAGCTCCCGCATATACTCGGGACTCAAAAGCGCCAAATCATAGCGCAGGCCACTGGCCACAAAAACTTTGCGCACGCCCTTAACCTGCCGGGACTTCTTTAATAGTGCCACCTGGGGCCTGTGATCCGTGATCAAATGCGGGCAAATCCCGGGAAAAACACACGACAACTTACGGCACTTGCTCTGAACCTCAGGACTCTTGCAGCGCAATTTATACATATTCGCAGTCGGGCCGCCCAAGTCCGAGACAATTCCCTTAAAACCTTCAACCGAAGCCAATTCCGCCAACTCTTTTAAAACAGACTCTTCAGAACGCGATTGAACCACCCGTCCTTGGTGCAAGGTAATCGCGCAAAACGAGCAGCCCCCAAAACAACCCCGATTCACCGTCACGGAGGAACGAATCATCTCCGCGGCTGGGATCTTTTCTTTGTACTGAAAATGAGGCTCTTTTGTAAAAGGCAATTCATAGAGACGATCCAGGGCTTCCGTCGAAAGAGGTAGAGCGGGAGGGTTCACGACGACGGCTTTGGAACCATGGTACTGAATCAACGTTTTGGCGTTAAAGGGATTGGACTCCAGTTCAATAAAATAGGCGGCTCGGGCAAACTTCTTTTTACTCTCGCGAACTTCTTCATAAGAAGGAAGCGTCAAGCGATGTTCAATCGTGCGCGCTTCTTCTTTTGACCAAATCGCGGCAATTCCGCGCTCTTTTTTTAACATCCCCAACGCCGCATGAATCGCACCCTCAGAGTTCAATTGCTTGGCTTCTGATAAGCGGCGCGCAATCGTAAGCGCCTGTTGCTCCCCCATTCCGAACACAAATAAATCCGCCTGACAATCTATCAAAAGCGAAGGTCGCACTCGATTCTGCCAATAATCATAATGTGCCAATCTTCGCAGCGACGCTTCTACACCGCCGGCAATCACGGGCACCCCAGGAAACGCTTTTCGCGCCAACTGAGAATAGGCAATCGTTGAATACTCAGGTCGATATCCCGCCCAGCCCCCCGGCGCGTACATATCATCGGAGCGGGGCTTTTTGTTTGCGGTGTACAGGTTAATCATCGAATCGACAACCCCGGCACTCACACCCACAAAAAGCCTAGGCACACCCAACCTTCGAAAGCTTTCTAGCGCTTCGGCCTCATTTGCGGCAGGCCTTGGAGCCGGCTTTGTCCCTCGAAACCCAGGAAAATTAGGCTGTGCGAGGATTCCGACCTTGTAGCCTTCCTTCATCAGAACGCGCGCCAAAAGAGGAATCCCAAAACTCGGATGATCGACGTACGCATCCCCGCTCACGAGCAGGATATCCAGCTCGTCCCAACCGCGAGCCTTCATTTCTTCGCGGGAGGTCGGAACAAAGCGGGTTAAATCAACACGCGCCATCATAGTTCTTTTCGTCAACTTAATCCGATAATATTCCCGCTGGAATCTAAATCTATCTTGTGAGCGGACGGAACCTTAGGCAATCCCGGCATCGTCATTATACTCCCACAAATCATCACGACAAACTCTGCTCCAGCCGACAGCCTTACCTCTCGCACATCCACCGTGTGCCCCGTAGGCGCGCCACGAAGATCAGGGTCAGTCGAAAACGAATACTGAGTTTTAGCGACACATACCGGGAACTCTCCAAAACCCTCTTTCTGAAGGCGGGCGATTTCTTTTTTCACTGAAGAAGACGCGGTTACTTGAGTGGCCCCGTACATTTTCTTAGCAATCGTCTCCATCTTCTCCCAAAGAGTGGCGGAGTCTTCGTAAAGAAGCCGAAAGTTTGTCGTATTTCTATCTATGACTTCGACCACCGTCCGAGCCAACTCTTCAGCCCCCGCTCCTCCATCGGCCCAATGAGTTGCCAACACCACTGGAATCCCTTGGGATGAGAAAAACTTCTGAACTTGAGCAATTTCGTCCGCCGTATCCTGACTAAAGCGATTAATCGCCACGACACAAGAGAGTCCGAAGTTTTCCCGCATATTGTGCACATGCCGCTCAAGATTCATTAAACCTTTTTCAAGGGCGCCTAGGTTTTCGGTACCCAAGTCCTTAAGATCCACACCTCCATGAAACTTTAAAGCGCGAATCGTTGCGACAATGACGACCGCAGCCGGGCGAATTCCTGATTTTCGGCACTTGATGTCCAAAAACTTTTCTGCCCCCAAATCTGCGCCAAAACCGGCTTCAGTCACGACATAGTCGGCAAGTTTAAGGCCAGCTCGAGTGGCGATGACGGAGTTACACCCGTGAGCAATATTTGCAAACGGTCCTCCATGAATCAGCGCGGGCGTATGCTCAAGCGTCTGCACAAGATTAGGCTTGAGCGCGTCTTTTAGCAGCACAGCCATCGAACCATGAGCGCTGAGATCACGCGCGCGAATGGGCTTTTGCGCTCGACTATAGCCGACGATAATATTTCCCAACCGCGCTTTAAGATCCATGAGAGAACTCGCGAGGCAAAAAATCGCCATCACTTCGGAAGCGACGACGATATCAAACCCGTCTTGCCTTGGAAACCCATTGGGCACTCCACCTAGACCCACGGTCACCTCGCGGAGTGCGCGATCGTTGAGATCTACCACTCGTCGCCACGTAATCCGGCGAGTATCAAAACCTAGTTCATTGCCGTGATGAATGTGATTGTCAATCAAGGCCGCAAGCAAATTGTTGGCAAGAGCGATCGCTCCAAAATCTCCAGTAAAATGCAGGTTGATTTCCTCCATGGGAACCACCTGTGCAAACCCGCCTCCTGTCGCGCCGCCTTTCATTCCAAAAACGGGACCCAAAGAGGGCTCTCGCAGGCAAATCATCGTCTTTTTCCCAATGCGCTTGAGCGCATCACCCAACCCAATGGTTGTCGTCGTTTTCCCCTCTCCTGCCGGAGTAGGGCTAATCGCCGTAACCAAGATCAGCCTGCCATCAGGGCGAGTGGACTGATTAAGACCTGCTACGAAATCCGACGAAAGCTTGGCCTTTGTGTGGCCATAAGGCTCTAACGCCTCTTCAGGGATGCCAATGGATTTTGCGATTTCTGTGATGCGCTTAGTTTTCGCCGCGCGCGCGATATCGATGTCTGTGAGCATAGACAAAGTCTAATACAAACTCTGCTCTTTTGCATTGCACATCCTTCGAGGCTCTAGGATACTAGACTAGAATGGACCAAAATCAACCTCCTCCTACCGGACAGACGCAGCGTCAAAAAAACCTCAACCCGCAAGGGAGTTCCTACAAAGGGCTGGTTGGACTCTATGAATCCATTTTAAGACGCTCCAAGCGTCTCGTTCACGCACTCACGATCTTGCCACTTTATGGGATCGCAGCCATTTGTCTTGGGATTTCGGCAGCTCCTGGTGTAGCGATCTTTGGGTGGATCTCTGACTCTTCTGCGCTTGCATCTCCAATCTTTAGATATGGTGCCCTGGGCACTGGGCTTGCTCTTGGATTTTTCGCTTTTGGTTTTACCCTTATTTTTGTCGTCCCTTTTGTGAATTTTATTTTTCGATTAACGCCCCGACCTTTTCGAGGTCCCTACTACTCCGTCGATGTCGTCCGCTGGTACATCCACAACGGACTCACCTACCTTGTCAGATACACGATCTTGGATTTCATCACGCCCACGCCTTTTAATTTGCTGTTTTATCGAATGATGGGCATGAAAATCGGAAAAGACGCGCAAATCAATTCTTCCAACATTTCAGACCCTGGACTCATTGAGCTGGGCGATCGTGCGACCATTGGCGGGTCAGCCACCGTGCTTGCCCATTATGGCGTGGGCGGGTTTCTCGTGATTTCTCCCGTCAAAATCGGCGCCGGCGCGACACTGGGCCTTCGTGCGATAGTGATGGGGGGCGTGGAGATTGGAGTAAATGCAAAAATTCTCCCGAATTCCGTCGTGTTGCCAAAAACCAAAATCCCAGCCGGTGAGACCTGGGGAGGCATTCCCGCACGCAAAATTGAACTCAAAGACCTCCGGACACAGAACTAAAAACCGCCGGATCAGCTTTCCTCGTCGTCTTCATCTTCTTCCGCATAAGCGTCTTCTGCTTTTTCAGCGAGCGAATCAAAAAGTTCTTTTTTGTCGGGAAACAGCGTTCTCGCATTTTGCAAAAATTCGTCAACGCTCTCTTTCCTTCGCTTGGACTCGATAGAACGCAAAATAACAATCTCATAAAGACGGGCGTCTTTAACTTCCTTCTTAATCAAATCCATGCCCGCCTGAAGGGCACGGCCCGGATCATTCTTAATGTGCAGTAATTCTAGCTCAGCAAGCCGGAGTTCCTTCGTGTCTTTCATTTCCGTGGGAAGTTTCTTGTAAATCGCCTCAGCCTCCTCTTTCAGCCCCGCCCCTAAAAAAGCAAAAAGGATTTCTTTCAAAATCCCAGGTCTGCTTCGCGCAAGGCTCTCGGCCTTATTGAGCGCGTTCACGCCATCGCCGGTCTTGCCCTCCTTAAGAAAAAACTTGGCGGCCATCACCAGACCAGCAGCAACAGCATTTTGCAAAGCTGGATCCTTGACTTCTAGCGCAGAGAGCACTTCGTAATAGCCAAGGATATCCTCATATTTTTTATTGTGCACACACAGCAAAATAAATTGCGGAATTCGTTCCGGACTTACCGGAAATTCCTTGGACAATACCGCACCCAATTCATAGGCTTTATCAAACTCTTTTTGCTCAAAAACAATCTCAAATAAACCCGTAAGACACTTGAAATGCTTGGGGTCCTTCGCCAACCCCGTTTCATAACTTTTTTTCGCAGCTGCCACATCCCCGAGTTTACGATGGCAGGCGCCCGCAAAATAACAGGCCAACGCAGGGGACGCGTCCAAAGTCTGAACCGCTTCAAACACCTTGATGGCATCGGCAAACTTCCCTTCAGCCATCAGGATTTTACCTTTTTCCAGGGCCTGCTGGTATTTGCTTGGGGTAAGTTTCGCCGTGACAATCTCGACAAACTTGTCTTGCAGGGCTGCCATGTTAAACGGGCGAATGACCAATCCATCAAAATCACCCTCAGCGACCTGACTTGCAATCGATGGAGAATTTTTTTCCGAGAGTAACAAAAACACCGTATCCAAACTGCTCGGGTTTCGCTCACGTTGTAACTTCAAAAGTTCCACGGCAGTATGACCAGCAAAATCGTACTCAGAGACAATAACCTCAAAAACACTTTTCTGAAGTTTATCTGCCGCTTCCGCAAAGCTCTCCGCAATATCGATATTGGCACTCTTGATCCCTAAAACTCCTAACATCTTTCGCGCTGCCACGCGACTGGAGGAGTTCGGATCCACTACAAGGCCCCGCCTATGTTCCATATAATCCAAGAAAGATTTATTTTCCTTGGCGCGTGCATCAAACGCCATCATCTACTCCTTAATCATTTTGAAAATCTTGTTAACGCGCGACTGACGCCTCACAAAGCTTGCAATAAATTTCTGCCATTCACTTTCAGTATATTGGATAAACTCGACCGTGATAATCGTGGATTTTTTTCCCACATGTTCTAGATCAATGACTTTCCCCGTCGCCTTAAAAAAAACGTCCTTGGAGCTTGCCCGTCCTTTTCCCCCGATTTTATCTTTATCTTTCGCCCTCTCCAGGATATCGATCTCCAAAAGCAAGCTATGCCCCAACGAACAAGACAACCGCGGCACCCGAAGCGTCACTTTTTTTTCTGCGAACTCTACAATCTCAACGCCTGCTTTAGGTTCCAATTGAGTTTTAGTCGTGGTATTGGCAAAATGAACTGTGTAGGCGAGGTTCTCAAAATCCTCTGCCCTCAATTTAATGACTGAAGAAACTGGGTTTGCTAGCCTATCCGTATTGGCGGTCATATTAACTCTTATTCTCGGGCCAACTCGCCTGGGGAGCAAGAAAAACATCTAAGAAAAGAATCGAGTCGGACGATGGCAAGCACAGCGAAAGAAAATAAGGGACTGCAACAAACCTACGCCCCCCATAGCACCTGTTTTGGTTGTGGGCCTGCAAACGCCAAAGGCTTGCGAATTTCAAGCTACCCGGAAAATGATGAAGTTGTGGCGACATGGAAACCCGAAGCCCATCATGAAGCTTTTCCAGGTATGCTAAATGGAGGCATTATAGGCTCTCTTTTGGACTGCCATTCCAATTGGACCGCCGCATACCACCTGATGAAAAAAGCAGGACTCGATACCCCTCCCTGCACGGTCACCGCAGAATACGCGATCAAACTTCTTCGCCCCACTCCATCTCAAGAAACAGTACGGCTTTCCGCCAAGGTTATAGAATCACGAGAAGATCGCGCGACTGTTGAAGCCACCCTCACGGCCGGAGGGAAAGTGTGTGCAACGTGCAGAGGTATTTTTGTCGCAGTAAAGCCCGGGCACCCCGCTTACCACCGCTGGTAAGCACGCATGAGTTTTTGGACTTTCTTATAAAATCCGTCAAAATCTTGTCGCATCGTTTCCCAAGGATTCACCCACGGAAGGTCCGGCATCAGCAGTCCATGACAAAGTTTTAACACGCCTTGGATATCCATCCGATGCACAAACTCAGGCGCAGGTCCCGAAAGCCCCCTTGAGTCGGGCCCACCTTCAATACTTTGGTTATGGTAGTTTCCTAAAGGAACCGAAATCCCCACGCACGCAAAGCCATAAGCCATCGCGCCCGAAGCCTCGCAAGTCCCCCCATCCATTAATTTCACTTGATGGGTGCCCGGCAAAACCTTTTTTGCGACCTGACGAAAAACTTGAAGAGCACGAGGATCAAAAACCGTCGAACGATCCCCCAACCGTACTACAGGGCCCTTTCCGATTGCAGCTCCAGGAAGTGCGCGAGAAGTTTCAATGCTCACTATGACAAATTCACGCTTGGCCGTTTGAAGCCATCCCAATTGAAAATGCCCAAGCGCACCAATAAGGCCCACTTCTTCAGCCCGCGTAAGCACGCCCAAGAAGGGGGGGCGGTTAGAGGACTTCTTTTTCCAAAGGTCCAACGCTGTTGAAACAATGGTAAAGCATCCAACCAGGTCATCGGCCGCCTTTGTATAGACGAGCGGACCTTTTTGCCAAACCGGTTTCCGAAAGGCAAAGCCTCCAAAAAAATCTGCGGCCTTGATCTCTTGATTTGATTTAAAAACCACAACCCCCGACTCAATCGAGGGGTTATGGATGCGCTTCGTCTTCTTCTTAAACACGACATTTTGAAGAACTCCGGTCTCAACAGGCCCGGCTCCCGAAGAGAGCCAAACCTTTGAGCCATTGAGATGCCTCGTGGGAGAGCCGCCAAACCATCTCACCGCAAGCTTGCGCGGCGTTTGCCACTTCACGCCGTGAAAACCGGGATGATCCAAGTGAGCCATGAAGATCCGCACAGGCTCGGAGGACTTCTTTGATAAGAGCGCACGATATTGGGAATCCGAACTCACGCCCACAACGATATTGCCACAAGGATCAAAGAAGAAAGGCACACCGCCCTCTTTTAATACCCCGGAAATCAAGCTCACCATCTGCCCTTCGCGATAAGGGGCGGACGGGGTGGAGAGAATTTCCTTCAAAAGTCGATCACGAAACATAAAGCACTCCCCTCACGCCTTCTGCTGCCACATTTGATTTTGCTTAAGGAGGTCAAAAACCTCCTTCAGAATTTCAACCACGTTGTCCAATGTTTGAGCATCAATCGTCATCGCAGGTTGAAGTCTGAATTTAGGCTCATAAGACATCGTAAGCAAACCGCGCTTTACGCACTCATCGAAAATCCAATGGGTAACGGTCTTGGAAATCGCTTCGCGGGTTGTTTTGTCACGAACAAATTCCACGGCTAAAAATAGCCCCTGACCTCTGACTTCGCCGATAAACGGATATTCATCGACCATGGACTGCAAGCGTTTCAAAAGGTGTTCGCCCATCTTGCGTGAATTTTCGACCAATCCTTCTTCGTCAATAATTCGCAAGGCCATGGCACCGGCAGCACTCACCAAAGGATTGCCCCCATAACTCGAAGAAGATCCCGAAGGTTTCGCCCAAGGCTGCGCATTAGCAATCTCATCGCGGACAATGAGACCACTTACGGGCACGCCCCCTCCAAATTGTTTTCCTATGGTCACGATATCGGGTTTCACGCCCGAGTGCTCGATTCCCCAGTATTTGCCAGTGCGGCCGAAGCCTGTGATCATTTCATCAGCAATCATCAGGGCTCCAAACTCGTCTGCCATGGAGCGAACGGCTTGGAGAAACTCTTTAGGCGGAATGATGTTTCCCGCAGATCCCTGCATCGGTTCCACAATAAACGCGGCAATTGAGCCCGACGTGTTGGCCTTAATTTGTTTGCGAGCCATTTCTGCGCATCCCATCCCACATGAGGGATAGGTTGCTTTCAAAGGACAACGATAACAATAAGCATAAGGCGCGATATGAGAACCGGGAAGCATGGGGCCCAAACCCGCCTTAAAATCCGAGCCCATCAGCGAGAGCGCTCCCATGGTTTTGCCATGAAAGCCGCCCCAAAAACTCACAAATTCGTATTTGCCCGTGTAACATTTGGCGAGACGCAGTGCGGATTCCACCGCCTCCGCGCCCCCAGAGTAAAGCTGAGTGCGAAAGACCGCGGGAGCCGGACGATGCTCAGCAATCCGCTCCAAGAGTTCCACTCGGGGTGGCGACGTGAAACTCCCGACGGAGAGCTCGGCCACTTGATCCTGCAAGGTCTTGACATAACGAGGGTGAGAATGGCCCAGACCGTTCACACCGATTCCGCCGATGACATCCAAGAAGGTGTTACCATCCACGTCGGTGAGCGCGCTTCCGCGCCCCTTTTGCACTACGATGCCTGCCATTTGCGCAAAACGCTGAAGACCCGGCGCGACCACTTTGCTCTCGCGCTCAATCAGCGTTTTACTCAGAGGTCCTGGAATAGCGGTCTTAATTTCGGATTTTTGATTTACGGGCTGCCCAATTCTTCTTTTTTCTTCAACTGCTTCGGCCATTGTGAGTCACTCCTTAGTAGTGTCTCACCCCTATCACCTTAAGTGCGTCGTTTCAACGCCGGTCCAAAGGAGGGTCCAACAAGAGCTATAAGAACCCCTATAAAGACCAATAGGCTTGATAGAAACGTCCTAAGCGTGACGGTTTCCCCCAGCCAGACCCAGGCCAAAACGCTTGCCACAACGGGTTGCAGATAAATAAAGAGCGCCACCGACGAAGAGGAGGCTTTCGCAAGAGCCCAGTTATTTAGGAAATAAGTGACAAGCGTTCCCCCGAGAATCGCAAAAACCATACTCGCCCACAATGCCCCAGTAAGCGTCGGAGCTTCAAAATGGACCCAATCTGGAAGCGCCAATACACCCAGACCGACGCTGCCATACATGAAGAGCCAACAGGTCGTCCAAATACGGTCATGGGTTTGTAGAAATTTTCTTCCATACGAAAGAAAAAGGGCGTAACTCAAACAATTCAAGAGCGTGAGAAGATCACCCACCACGGTCCTATCCGACAACGTAAAATGCTCGATTTTTCGAAGAATCAAAACACCACTGAAGGCAAAGACAAAACCCACCCCTTTGAAAATGGTAAAGGGCTCTTGCCTTCGCAGCGTCACAACCATCAACGTAAATATCGGAATCATCGTATTGAGAATCGCGCTATTCGTCGGCGTCGTGTAGTGCAACCCCACCAAAAACGAGCTTTGATTAATCACTGTTCCCAACAGCGCCAAACCCACAAGAGGGCCAAAAAAATGACGATCCATCGTCGGGTGTTTTCGTTTCAGCGCAAGCGCAACCCCAACCATCAACCCTGAGGAAATAATAATTCGAAGACTCGCCCACAGCAGCGGCGGAAAAACCCCCACCACCATTTTTGAAACGACGTAGTTCACCCCGAAAAGCACTTGAACAAGAATTAGAGCCGCAATAACCAGAGGTGTATTTTGAGATCCCATGTGACTTCTATAGAATAGTGGTAAACTGAGATTATCGAAAGGAGGATTTTGATTGATAAGGTTTCTTGTTACTTTGCTTATTGCTTGGCCCGTCGTTTTCGCCTTGGTTCTTCCCCAGGCCCACGCGGTGCCCCTTGCACTGCCGAACTCTGTCATTGCAAATCTTCTTTCCGAATCCGTACCCACAGCTTTTGCCCCCATCGACTTTCAGGCCGCCGACTTTTCAATTGAGTGGGAGAATTCGCCTCCAGCAGGCGTCCGTGCATTCATTGAAACGGGAAGCATCCAATGGGTACGCGTAAGCGAAATTCTCGTCCTGCCTCGCGCACGCCTTGCCATCGAAGTAGATGGCGCCGAAAGTGGTCGAGTCCAAACGGGTGGAGGAACTCAAGCCTTTGAAATTCAAACCTCGGGGGGCAAAGCTTTTATTCCCGTTGCGTTGATCTCAGGTCCCAAAAATCCCATCGATTTGAGCTGGATTGTTGGCAAAAAACGAGAATCCGTGCGCGCGTTCGTTAAATTCACACCCCGAGATGCCCTGAAACCTCCTTACATCCTATTGGATCACACCTGCTCTCGCTATGGGTTGAATGCAAAAATCGCTCGATTTCAACCGCAGCAGTGGGTTTTCATTGGCTGCCGATTTGCCGAAATCGAATCTTCGAGCCATCGCACGCAGGGCCTGGAACTTTTTGTTTTTTGGGACGGCGTGGGTGAAACCGTAAACATCGGAGGCCAACCTACAGCGCAAACCTCAGACTCCATATGGACACTCAGACTTCGCGCGGCGCCGGGCACCATACGGCTAGACAAAAATCAAACGGATTTCACCCTTTCCTACTTTGCCATGGATCGCTGGCAGCGCGGAAACATCGCCTTGGGCGTTGGGCCTTACTCCTATTCTTTTTCGGGTGCGGGCGAAGACTTTTCGACCTGGACCCTTTTTCCAACACTCTATCTTTCCTATTTTATCACCGAATCCATGCGCATGGTTTTGTTTGGCGCAAGCCACGCGAGCTCGCGCGGAAACACGGACCTTGGGGTCTATCTTAGCACAGAGTACGGCCGCATCCTTGATAAGCGCGTTACAATCAACCTCATGTTGGGCGGCCACTTCATCGGCTTCAAATCCGGGGGCAAATATTATCTGCGCGCTGGAGCGCCGCAGGGCATGGAGGTCGTCGTTTCTGATTTTCTCGCACGCGGCCGCAATCTTATGTTGGGTGGATTTCTTTACCCGCAAATTTCTGGGAAATCATATACAAATGTTTGGCTCCGATGGGGCTCGTCGCAGCTTTTTGGCGAGTTCAACTACATTGCCTGGGATGAGAACATAAATGATAGCCCGTTTGCTTCCCATAGCGTGGGGCTCACAGTAGGGTTTCCGCTGAGTTTCGCAAGGTTCTTGTAGCAATAGCAAGAGGAGAAATCGATTTTGTTCTCCCGCTTCAGGCCGAATTGCCTTCGGTCGAAGCCAACCTCAGCATGCCTTTTCTTTCTGGCGCAACCCAGTGGCGCTGGATGGACCATGTCGCTGCTAATCCCAGGATTCCTTTTTTGATAGAAATAATTACACCTTCACCCTGAAGCGCCTCTCGAGAAGGATATTCTTTGCTAATTTTTAAAAGGAGGTTTCTCGTTTCTTCGTCAGGGGTCTAACTAAAATACAGATTGACATTATGCATTAAAGTGTATACCATATAGCGTATATTACCTCGGTTACTCCTCTTAATCAGCAATGATCAGGCAAAGCTAGCAAGGGTGGTCTGGGAGGGGGATTCCATAAAAGCCCTCTGTCGATTCCCTGATGATGTGAAGCGTGATCTTGGGTTTCAAATCTACAAGCTTCAACTTGGTGACAGGCCCGATGACTTTAAGTCCATGACTTCGAGTGGACCCGGTGTGTACGAGTTACGAGAGTCCGATGATCGCACCTGGTACCGTGTGATCTATTTCTCCAAAGTTGCGGACACGCTCTATATTCTTCATTGCTTTGAGAAAAAGACCCGTAAGACGAGCAAGCCAGACATTGAGACAGCAAAGCTTAGGCTAAAAAGAGTTCGCGCAAGACTAGCGGAGGAAAAAAAAATGAAACCAAACATTGTACAAGACGAAAAACCCAGCTCACCATCCCACGTAACGACGGGCAACATCTTCGAAGATCTTGGCTTTAATAAAACCGAAAGCGCGGCTTTGAGGATTAAGGCTGACCTTTTAAGCTCCATCCAAAAGATTGCTAAAGCACGTGGCTACAAGCAGCGCGACTTGGAAAAAATACTAGATCAACCCCAGCCCAGAATTAGTGAACTGCTCTTAGGGAAGATTTCACGAATGAGCATTGATAAGCTTGTCGACTATCTACATCGCCTTGGCGCAGAAACCAAGGTGAATGTCACAGTTAGGAAAACTAAAAAGAGAGTGACTTAAAGACGTAGCAGCAACATCCGTGCGTAGCCTTATGTAAACAACGGATGCCAGCGATGGGTATCGCGCTTACTATCGCGATCACGCATCGAGATATCTCCGAAAAGTCGAGACATCACCCAATCGCGAGTGCCTTGAAGAATACCAATCTCAAAATCAGGATGCTTTGCACACACACGAGGAAAGATCCAAGACAAATTCCCCTCTCCGTGCGCGACACTTCTTCCCTCATGCGAAAGCGCATCGGAAATCATAATTCGCTTCTGACCCGTATGAGGAGAGCCAAGATATCTTTGACACTTTGAATATAATACATAAGCGCAATCGCCTCGGCGGAAACCCCGTAAAGGACCACCTCACGAGAAGCAACTACATTGCCTGGGATAAGAGCATAAATGATAGCCCGTTTGCTTCCCATAGCGTAGGGTTCACAGTAGGATTTCCACTGAGTTTTGCGAAGTTTCCGCAGGAATAACAAGGCCTTCAAGGATTGAGCACAATATATTCAACCATTGAAAGTAGTGCTAGAACAGGTTACAATGGAGCCATGATCACCCAATCATGGCTCCATTCTCCAAGTTGGGCCCACTCAGATCCCCATCTCAAGAAGTATCATCTTCAGCCCTATAAGAGAGCCAGTTTAGTCTTCGATCCCACCCCCGGAATACACACGCTGCTAGGACCGCGGCGAATCGGGAAATCAACACAGTTTAAGCTCTGGATTCAGGAGCTTCTTAACTCCAATCAAGTAGCTGGCAAAGACGTTGTCTATTTGGATGCTGAACGTTTCGAGAATTGGAAAGAACTTTATCAGGCGATTGCGCCCTTTGAGAAATGTATTCTCTTTATTGATGAAGTGACCGCGCCGCAAGATTGGGAACGCGCCCTAAAAATCTTTGCTGATGAAGGAAAAATTGAAGAAGCCTGCGTGTGGATTACAGGCTCCAACGCCTTCGCGCTTAAACACTCCGGAGAGCTTCTGCCGGGGCGCAGAGGAAAGGGCTTGGTGCTTCGGGACGTAGAACTGCTTCCGCTTTCTTTCAAAGAGTTTTATCATGCCCTGAATGCAAAAGTCCCTGAGTCCGCACCTTCGCAGTCATTCGAAAAATTTTTGCGTTGGGGCGGCTATCCCACCTCCGTCTCTGAGTGTCTCACGCGAGAATCGTGTTCAACCGATTGGCTGCAAGAACTATTGGACGTAGTTTTGGGTGAGGCAAGCCGCAAGCATCGATCTCCTCGCCTCACGGCGGCCCTAAGCGAAAGAATTTGGATCAATCTCACACAAAAAACCAGCTATCACGCGATCTCAAAAATGGTCGATGCCGGTTCTCATCCCATCATCCGTCAGTACATCGAAATTCTAGAAGGTTGCTACACCTTACTCACAGAGGAGCGCTTCAATCCAAAAACCAAAGGGGGAATCCTCAAAAAGGAGAAGAAGTTCTACTTCTTGGATCCCCTCGTAATGCATGCGCTGGTTTCCTATGCCCAACAAGGACGCCTAAATCCCGATTGGCTCAAAGCCCAAATCGAAGAGCCCAGCAAGAAAGGACTGCTCGTTGAAAACGTGGTGGCCTCAGAACTTCGCAAAAAGAACTTTGTATTCTATTATGATGAAGCCCACGGTGGAGAAATCGATTTTGTTCTTCCGTTTCAGGCCGACCTACCTGCGGTCGAAGTCAAACTCAGCATGCCTTCCCTAAGCGAGGTTCGGCCCATCACGACCTATCCCAGAGGTGAGGTGTGGGTCTATCGATGGAACGAGCCAAACCAAAAAACAATAGAGATCGGTGGGACTAGAATCTGTTCATTAGTAGAGCGTTTGTTAGAGTTATGACTACTTATAATTCCGCTTCCCATTCCCCAACACGAGCTGAAACGAAAAGTCGCGAGCATTCGTGCCATCCGAGGTTTTGAATTCAGAAGTTATATCCGTGCCCAAAAAGGTGTGCTCCATCGTCTGAGGTACCCACGCTGAGCAGTTATCACTGCCATTTAACGTCTCCTCAAAAACGCCCTTGTCACCATAGACCAGCGCCTCATGATCGCGCATCGAGATATCTCCGAAAAGACGGGACATCACCCAATCGCGGGAGCCTTGAAGAATACCAATTTTAAAATCAGGATGCTTTGCACACACGCGAGGAACGATCCAGGACAGATTCCCCTCTCCGTGCTCGACACTTCGACCCACATGCGAAAGCGCATCGGAAAAATCCGCCACATATTCGTCAGAAAACTTATCCCAAAATTTTGAACCAAAATGAAGCCCTGGGGCATCGGCAATCATGATGCGTTTCTGACCCGCATGAGGAGGACCCAAGATATCTTTGACACTTTGAATATGGTACATCAAAGCAATCGCCCCAGCGGAAACTCCGTAAAGTACCACCTCACGAGAAGCGGGAAGATCCATGATCTTCTGATCTGCGATCACCTGCAAACTTCTCTTCACCTGATCAATGCCCTGATGATGCACCGTCACGCCAGGAGCGTACTCCACCGTATGTTGCCCCAAGAAAACGTCCCCAGTGCAATAGGGAAAATACGCGACCGAATAATCGAAAATCGGACTCTTCGTTTGATCCGTTGAGAGAATTCCTCCGGCTTGATCCAAGGGAATAATCTCAAAAATATTCGTCAGTGGCGTGGGCCCCACACACGTATCAAGACTCCAGCACGCACCTCCGCCCATAAAATAGAGGGCGACCTTCTCGGGATTTCCTTTGCGGAAATACATCGAATAAGGCGCGCCATCTCCACAGACGGCCCCCGGAACTGGAATTTTCTCCCACTGACCCATCAAAGGACTTCCAACCGCACTCACATTAGTACTAAAGGAAAACAGAAAAAATAAAGCACAGTAAAAAGATGATTTCATCGAAATCCCCTCCCTAGGAATTCAACTGAGAGTACCGCCCTCTACTCACGAACGGCGTACGAATCAATTTGAAAACCAAACGCCTCGTTCAACGAGTCCGAGCGCAGACTGATCTCCAACATATCGCCTTCAATAGGCCTGCTCCAAACCGCGCCCTGATTGCGATTAAAGGATTCGATGAACCGGCCATCGGCCCCGCGAATAATCACGCCATCCATTTTCTCAGCCGTAATCAAATTACCAAAATGCACTTTGATAAACTTTGCCCCGGGATGTGAGATCGTCCAAGTCAAATTAGCAAGCGGTGGATAAGGATGAGGAGACTCTACTGAATAGGAAAAATGCTGCCAGTTTTCGGGATCGGAAACCACAGGGGTATGGATATTCATCAACGCATTATAAAGGTTGAGCCTGCCCCCACTCGCCACGCGGCCTTGCAAGGCAAATCGAAAATCAACGGTCCCCATCAACCGTTCTTTGATTTCAACCGCACTTAAGCCTTGCGCGCTCTTGAGCAAAGCGGCAGCGCCCGCGACGTGAGGACACGCCATCGACGTCCCACTCATGCTCTTGTATTTTCCGTTCTTAAATGCACTCCAAATATTAAGCCCCGGTGCCGCAAGATGAACACTCGTCGGACCCCAGCTCGTGAAAATAGTCACGTCATCTTTGCTATCGGTTGCCGCAACCGAAATAATATTGGGCAGCTGATAACTCGCAGGATAGGTCGGCTCCGTATCATTATTGTTATGATCGTTTCCCGCGGCCGCGACATAGACGATCCCGCGCTTATTCGTTTCTTCAATCACCTCAAAAAACGCTTTCGAGAATCCGTCCCCACCCCAGCTATTGCTCATGATGTCAGCGTGATTAAGCATCGCGTATTCGGTGGCGAGGATGCCATTTTCTAAAGTCCCATCCCCACCAGCGCCCAAAAACTTCACCGGCATAATTCTGACATTAGGTGCAATCCCCATCATGCCTACACCATTGTGCCCCCCCGCAATCACGCCCGCGCAATGCGTTCCGTGCCCCATATCATCATTGGGATTTGCATTTTTGCTGTAGAAATTCCAGCCATGCAGGTCGTCGATGAATCCGTTTCCATCATTGTCAATACCATCAGCACCGCTAACACCGCCCGCGGGAACTTCTCCCGGGTTCGTCCAGATATTATCAGCCAGATCGGGATGAGTAAGATCCACGCCCGTGTCTATGACCGCGACCACCACATTCTTGTCGCCCTTTGAAATATCCCACGCGCGCTGCGCATCCGTGATCTTCAAACCCCACTGCTGATCGAACATGGGATCCAGGGCCGTTTCTAAGACATTTCCTGACGCATGATAAATAAAATTAGGTTCAATGTATTGAATGAGTCCGCTTTGTTCATAGCGTGAAAGCGTATTGCTCAAAGCCAAGCCCGTACGAAGATTCTCTGGCAAACGAATCACTTGAAACTGTTTAAAGATCCGAAATTCGGAACGCGCCTCAACCCCAAGCTGAGTATTCAATGAACGCAGTGCTGCAAGCTGAACCCCCCGTGTCTCCTTGAGTCGAATCAGGTATTCGCCGGGAACGGCTTCAGGAGCTTGACTAAACCCAAGAGTGGAAACCAAAATGATTGAAAAAAGCCAAAAAAAGGCCGCGCGATTGAGAATGGTAGACTTCATAACCCCTCCTTGAGTTCGTGTCCTATGCACAGATTGCACCCATTCTTGCACCAATAAGGACCGATGAGAAGCCCCCAAAGCAGATTTTGACCCTTTCCCTAGGGCAGTCTTTCAAGTTACAATGGCAGGATAGAATTTAGGAACTACAGGATGTAGTACAGCCAACTCCGCAAAGAACTCCATGGATGGGGATGTCTTATGAAGAATCGTTTCTTTTTTAGTACCGCTTTTGTCTTGATGCACCTACTACCGATCCTCCTACAAGGATGCGGCGCAAAGTTGCCTCTGGATCAAATACCAAGCTTGATTCCAAAGCCTGCGGATCCGCCGGCAGGTCGAATTGACACCCCTAATACCAATCCTTCTCCGACAGCGCTCATCATCGAACCAATCGAACCGATCGAACCGACCCAGCGGTTTCTAAAACAGATGCAGACCAAGTCCCCGAAGATCCAAGGGGGGCTGTACGAAAGGCTGCTTTAAGATAGCCGTTTTGGGCCCATATGATGATGGGA
>JBBCAV010000158.1:0-1957 GCA_051382305.1 Bdellovibrionota bacterium FG-2 | reverse complement strand
GTTTGAGGCCATTGTTCGTGCGCTTCCGCCCACGGCGCCACTTACGGCCCCGCCAACGGCGCTCCCCATGCGCACAGTTCCCTGAACTGCGCCCTTGAAACCGGACTCCACATAGCCCAGGGATTTTCCAACTCCTCGAAAAAGGAGCGAACCGCTCTTTACCATTGCGCCTAGCATTTTTTCGCTCGCCTTGCCCATCGCCTTATTCTTCATATTCGTATGCCCCTCAGATATAATTGGTAGCATAGCGTGTTTTTTTGGCAAGAATCTATTAGTATATTTGCCTGTTTCTTTGGTAAACTTTTATTCAATAAAGAGCTTTCGTTTCTAAAGTGAGATTTTCAAAGATTGATTAAATGGCTGCGTTTTTTAGGGGAGATTAACTAATGTATAGCATCTTAGGCGGAGTTGTTGCGTTACTTTTCAGCATCTGGGGATTCGTAAAGTGGTGGTTTATCTTCCTCGATATTTTCAAAGGTCTCGTTCCACTCCTATTATTGGTTTTCGGCATCGCGGCAATCGTCTCAGGACTAAAGCGCATGCAGATGGAAAACGTGCCGGTAGTCAAAAAGAAGCCGGAAATGCCTGCGGATGACGAAGAAGAAGAATAAGAACTCAACTCAGAAATAAGATACCGCCTTGAGCTCACAACGCATTGCCATCTTAGGAAACAAGAACGTGGGCAAGACCACGTTATTTGCACAGCTCTGTGGGGCAAAGACCAAGAGCTTCAACTTTCCAGGCAGCACGGTTGCACTCTCGCTTGGGAGCGTCAGGGGATTGCCACTCGAAATGGTCGATACCCCTGGAGCCGGCTCCATTTTTGGAAGTAACGAAGACGAGCAGGTATCGCGCAACATCCTGTTTTCGGCTGACCCTAACTCTCCTACGCATGGGGCCATTCTCGTCGCAGACGCTAAGAACCTAAAGCGGTCGGTCGCGTTAGCGCTGCAATACGCCGAATACGGCGTTCCACTTCTTTTCAATCTCAACATGATCGACGAAGCCGATTCGCGCGGCATCACCATTGACACTGAAGCACTTGCAGATGCACTCGGAGTCGATGTCTGCACGAGCGTCGCCACCGAAGGGCGCGGCATTTCGGACATCAAATCCAAGCTTGAAACGCTTCGCACACCCCACCAATCAGTCAAATATCCAGCCTACGTCGAAGAATTCATCACCCTTACTGCAAAGCTTCTTAGCCAAAGCCCGATCGGATCGACTCGCGCCATCGCTATTTTGCTCCTGGCTCAAGAGAACAGTCACGACAAGAGTATTGAGCGGCTACTTGTGAAAAATTTTGGTGAGGGCACGCTTGAGACCCTCAAAACCTTGGCCGAACAATCCCACCGAAAAGAGCCGGCGCCGTTTAGCACGACGATGGCCGAGCTTTATAATAAAGCAGCCGACGCGATTGTTCGAAAAGTTCAAGTTGTTGATCCGCCCGTAAAAAGTCGGCACCTCGAGCATTTCGGAAGGCTTTGCACTCGACTTCTTACAGGGATTCCGATCGCCATGATTGTGGGCCTGCTCATGTATTTTTTTGTCGGATCATTCGGTGCCACCTTTCTTGTCGACCTTATTAACGGCAAACTTTTTGGCGGACTTTTGATTCCTTGGCTTGACCATCTACTAGATCCTATCCCGAGCCGTTTTGTCCACGACATGATCATGGATCCGGATTTTGGCGTGGTTCCCATGGGACTGTTTTTAGCCACCGGCCTCGTTTTCCCCGTACTTCTCTGCTTTTACTTCTTCTTTGGTTTTCTGGAAGACTCGGGCTACCTCCCGCGCCTTTCGGTGCTTTTGGATACGATCTTTCGCAGGATTGGACTCAACGGCAAAGGAGTTCTCCCTATTGTAATGGGTTTCTCCTGCGTGACAATGGCAATCCTGACAACGCGAATGCTCGATTCGCGCAAGCAGAAATTGATTGCAACCCTCGTCCTTCTCC
>JBBCAV010000157.1:0-28449 GCA_051382305.1 Bdellovibrionota bacterium FG-2 | reverse complement strand
TGCCCGCCCCAGGCGCTCAACCCACTCCCGCGCCTTCAGGGCTACCAACTCCTTAACCCTCTTGCCCTCCTCACTCCTGAATGCGATATTAAGAGGATGAAAAACCTTCGAACCGTCTCTTTTTGCTTGGCTCTTTGTCTGATTTTATCGGGATGCCTTAAAACTCGAACACAAATCAAAGAAGAAGGTGGGGACGAAACTGCTAAGCCCGTCGCAGCCCCCATTCAGGACGTCCAGCCACAAGGGCAATACGTGATTGACGAAATCAAAAGCGAAATCACTCGTCTCACCGGACGAATTGAGGACCTTGAACGGACCCAAAAACAGGGAGCTGAAACAGCAAACCAGGCCCAAAAAGAAGATCAAAAGAAACTTGAAACCAGAGTCGTCGAACTTGAAAAAGCGCAGGCTCTGTTGATTGAGAATTTCAAAACAGCGGAAGAAACAAGCCTCAACAAGGATCCGGAAGAACTGTACACTAAAGCCAGTACTCAGTTAGAGGCAGGGACCCTCGATACGGCCATTGAAACACTTTCGACTTACCTAAATCACCCCAAAGCTAAGAAAATTCAAGAAGCAACGTTTCAGCGCGCAGAAGCTTATTATCAGTTAAAACAGTATAAAAAAGCGATCGTGGACTACTCGAAATTTCCTGAGAAGTTCCCTCGGTCGCACCACAATCCTGAAGCTCTTTACAAAATCGGACTCTCCTTTGAGGCGCTTGGAATGAAAGATGATGCAAAAGGATTCTTTCAGGAACTGGCCGAGAAATTCCCTAAAAGTTCGGAAGCCAAAAAAGTCAGGTCAAAACTGAAGTGAGAAATCCTCAGTTCTTTTGGCTCGCACTGGGCTGGCTGCTTTTCGCTTCGATTGCGCAGGCGGCGGTCCTCATTCACACTAACGACATCTTGGGGGAGCTCGAACCCTGTGGGTGCCGGAGCAACCCCAAAGGCGGGCTTGCGCGACATTATACGCTCATCAAGCGCACCGAAGAAACCTATGGCGCGCGGAGCGCCCTACAACTGGATGGCGGTGACCTATTCTTCTCCTCGACCACCACCGCGCCAATGTTGAAGAAACAGGCTGAAATTCAGGCAGAATTTATTGCAAAAGCCCTTGAGCTAACGGAACTTGATGCGGCGGTCCCCGGGGAGAAAGATTTTTCGCTGGGCGTTTCCGTTTTCGAAAACCTCATCAAAGGGCGGAAGTTCAAGTTTATCGCTTCAAACCTTACCCGGAAAAACTCAGATAAATTTCTGGAGCCTTATGCCATTTTTACCAAGAAAAAAGATGAAAAATCTGAGAGTTCAGCCACCCTTCGTATCGCCGTCCTAGGAATCGTCGGCGAAGAAATGGGCTGGCCCTCCGAACTCAAGACCACCTCAGCACTCAAGGCGGCGGAAATATGGGTGCCTGAGCTTCGTAAAAAAGCCGACCTCGTTATTGTCCTCTCCCACCTCGGATTTGAAAAAGATCAAGAACTTGCCAAGAAAGTAAAAGGGATTGATGTCATTGTCGGCAGTCACACCCAGTCCTTCATTCAAGAGCCAGAGAAAATCAATGGCGCGATCATCTTGCAAACCTCGTTCAAGAATCAATACGTAGGGGTTTTGCCTCTCAGCGCCCCACTTACTGAGGGTGACTTAAAGGGATACAAAATGATCGGCTTGGACCCAGGCTATGATTCCCC
Organism: Bdellovibrionota bacterium FG-2; assembly: GCA_051382305.1. Taxonomy (GTDB): domain Bacteria; phylum Bdellovibrionota; class UBA1018; order UBA1018; family UBA1018; genus CAIRTR01. Next base: position 26,759 of record JBBCAV010000157.1, on the reverse strand, counting down.
CCCTGGGAAACCCAGTTCAATTGACTTGCTGGTTGCCAACTTCAAGAAAGCTGTAGCGGAACTGAATTCAAAACAAGACACGGAACTTGGCATTACTGGGCCCGCGACAAACGCCCAGGCTACCTATCAGACTTTTGCGCGTTGCATGGATTGCCACCGCAAGCAGGCAGAGTTTTGGAAAAAAACACCCCATTTCAAAGCGCTGAGCTCGCTCGTCGCGAAGAAACAGGCCCGAAACAAAGAATGTCTTTCCTGCCATAGTTTAGGTTTAGGTGAAGCTAACGGGTTCTCGGATGTAAGCAAAATTGGCGCGCTTTCAGGCGCGCCTGAAAGCGCGTCCTCGGGTGCTCCAGCCCTCACCCCAGAGCAACTCGCCGAAGCCCTTGAAAAAGGCGCCTTCAAAACACTCGACAAGGCCTGGGCACCCGTTCAATGTGAGAATTGCCATGGTCCTTCAGGAAACCATCCTTTTGGCGCAAACACTTATTCTAAGAAAGTCGAAAAAAGTAAATGCATGGGCTGCCACACTTCGGATCGCGCCACAGAGTGGCATGACAAAAACTCGCTACAAGATAAAGTATTCGAAGAAAAATATAAACGCGTCAGCTGTCCTCCGGGTGAGCTTTAATGTCCCTTGTTCTTGGCATCGAAACCTCCTGCGACGAATGTAGTGCTTCAGTCGTTCGCTATAATCCTACCGAGGGGTTTGAAGTTCGCAGCGTTTCGACTCATTCGCAAATTCGCATTCATCAACCTTACGGGGGCGTGGTGCCTGAAATCGCCTCTCGAAACCACCTTGAGACCATCAACCCGATGATCGATTTAGCGATAAAAGAGGCTGGAATTTCGCTTGCGGAGCTTGATGCCATCGCCGTTACCAATCGGCCCGGACTCATCGGCGCACTTTTGGTCGGCATTACCGCCGCCAAGGGGATCGCGTACGCCCTCGAGAAACCTCTGGTCCCCGTTCATCACTTAGAAGGTCATGCTTGCAGTCTTTTTCTCGGACAGAATATTATAACTGAGAACGCACCGCTCCCTATGCTTCTTGCGATTATTTCTGGCGGACACACGAATCTCTACGTTGCGAAAGTGCCGCCTGAACTCTGGCCCCCCGATTTTCTGAAACGCGCCCTAGTGGGGCGCTCCCGCGACGATGCGGCGGGTGAAGCCTTTGATAAAACGGCTAAAATCCTAGGCTTTCCCTACCCCGGAGGCGTTTGGATCGACAAGACGGCCAAAGGGGGAAAGAAAGACGCTTTTGATTTCCCGCGCGCCTTGCCACAAAAGGCGATTCTCGATTTTTCTTTCAGTGGTCTCAAGACCGCGGTTGCACTTAGGGTGGAAAAGCTAAAAAGAGAGGGCGCGCTTGAGGGGAGTTTGAATGATTTATGCGCCTCTATTCAAGAAGCCATCGTGGATGCAATTTTAAGCAAAATCACCCTGGCGATTCGGGAATACGGGTGCCAGTCCCTTGCGATTGTCGGCGGAGTGGCCGCGAACTCTCGATTACGAGAGCGCCTGAGTAGTGAATGGGGGAAAATGGGTCTGGCCCGTCCCGCACTTTTTCCTGAGCCCCAATACTGTACCGACAATGCCGCTATGATTGCCGCCGCGGGAACCTATCGCTTTCGGCAAGGACATTTCTTGAGAGACAAAGCGCTACTCTCTCTTAACGCGATCGCAAACCCCGAGGTCTAACACGATGGCTGGACTTGGTACCAAAGGCAAAAGACGGGCGCTAGGTCAACATTTTTTGCGCGATGAAATTTTGTGTGACTTAATCGTCGACACGTTTATCGAGCACGCACAAGCCACAAATTGCGCCTCACTGCTTGAAATCGGCCCTGGAAAAGGAGCCCTCACCTTTCCCCTGCTTCATCGAATCGAGAAAAATCCGATTCCTTTCGTGCTTTGCGAGACGGACCGCGTGCTTGCTCAAGAATGGAAAGAGCGCGTCGCGCCGCTGCCTCATTGCACAGTGCAGGAAGCGGATTTCCTAGTGCTCCCAGAAGAACTCTGGCTCAACAAAAGTCCTTTGGCCGTCGTCTCAAATCTTCCTTATTCGTCGGGGACAGCGATCTTGAGTCGCCTCGCCAGCCACACCCAGGAAATCCCCGTTATGGTCCTTATGTTCCAGGCGGAAGTAGCGGAGCGCCTCCGGGCCATCCCTAGCACCAAAGCCTGGGGGAGCCTTTCGGTTTGGATTCAAAATAATTGGGATCTAACCAAGCTTCACCGTGTTCCCCCGGGAGCCTTCTCGCCTCCTCCCGAGGTATTCTCTGAAGTCGTGCTTCTTCAGAGGCGCAAAACCCCTCGTATCGCAGTGGGTACAGAGTCTAAAGATAAGGCTTTGTGGCAGTCACTTTTAAAGGCGGCATTTGCTCACCGACGAAAAATGCTACGTTCAGGGCTTCCCCATACCCTCCCCTTTCAAAATGCACTTAAAATTTCAGGGGTGGATGGCGCAAAACGCGCGGAGGCGCTAGAGTGGGGTGAATGGGAATCACTATTTCGCGCTCTTTTGAGCACTACTGCCGGTGGGACCGACTCCGTTTAATTTTTTGTATCTGTTTGGCCCTCAGCTCGACTGCGAGGGCCAATGTGGGCGAAGCCTATGGCTTTGGCTCGCGCTCCAGCGCTCTCGCGGGAATTGCCCAATCTGAAGACGGGTTTTCGGCCTACTCCAATCCCGCCGCACTGCCCTTTTCTGGCGAAAGACGACTGATTTTTGGCTGGGCTTTGATGTCTGTGACGCCTCGATTTCTACCGATCAGTAACGTCGTTGTCGAGAATGAATACACCTCTGACAAAGTGACGATCGATAGCGTCGACAACAATTATCGCCCAACTTTTGGTCAAGCAATGGGCCTAGTTTATAGACTTTTCCCTGGCTTCTATAATTTTACATTCGGACTTACGGGCTTTATTCCTATTGAGCAAGTAGCCTACTTGGATAGCGGCGAAACCTTTGAACCCGAATACGTACTTTATCGGAGTCGCACGAATCGGCCCCAAATAGAAGCAGGAATCGGAATGGAATTCGGCTACGGATTTAGGTTAGGTGCAGGAATCCACACTGCCTACTCCCTCACCAGTGATGCCACAGTATTTCTACAAACCGATTCTTCGAAACCTTCCACCATGCGCTTTATTTCCAGCATGAAACCCAAGGCCGCGCCCTATTTTGGGGCTTATCTGGGTCCAAGTGATGGATCGGGTTGGTTTTCACTGAGCTCCGTGCTGCGATTACCCGTGGCCTCAGCCAACAACATGACCCTTCATTCGGGCGCGCGCGCGATCGGAAACTTCGTGGCACTGGATTTCAACTTCTCCTCCATATCCGCGCTCTACTATGATCCCATGACGGTCGAACTCGGGGCCTCGCTGAAGCCCCTGCCCTTTTGGACAATATTTTTTCAAGCCGACTACCAAGCCTGGAGTAAATTCGTGGCTCCCCAGATGGAGATCGTGAATCCCCAAACCACGGGCAGCGAGGATCAATCTCGGGGAGTGAATATCTCGGCAGGAAAAAGTCCCACCTTTGAATTTATCGATCTCTGGGTCCCGCGCGTAGGACAAGAATTCAAAATCGGTCCCGTGAGTCTGCGGGCCGGTTACGCCTACCGCCCCAGTTTCCTCAAAGGAACGCCCGCAGGCCCAGGCAACTACCTCGATCCTGCGAAACATATGTGGAACGGCGGACTGGGTTATCGGTTTGAGCAATTCCTACATTTTCCGACCCCCTGCGAATTAAGCCTGCACGCGAGCTATCACCGCATGGTCACCCAACACGTCACCAAAGATCCGGGCGATGAAAACGGCGCCCGAACCGGGGATCTCAAAATCGGCGCACCAGGGTACGATGCCGGGGGCTATCTTCTCGGAGGAGGCGCAACTCTGACTCTTGCGTTCTAAATCATGAAAAGAAAAATCCCTCCCCTCTTTCCCCTCCTTAAACGAAACTTCTTTGCCGGTGTACTCATTATTATTCCGTTTGGTGTGATTATTTGGATTTTGTTTTCGGTTTTGGAGGGGCTCTGGAGTCTGCACGAAATTTTGCCAACGGGTTGGAGACCTGAAAATATTTTTCAAGATGCGACCTTTGCTGCCTTTGTGAATCTTGGGATCACGCTAGCAACCACTTTTCTGCTCACCCTAGGCGTTTCGATTTTGGGTTGGGCCTCGAAACAATATTTGGGCGGAAAGATCCTACAAGTCGCGGCCGAAATCATTCAGCGGATTCCGGTGATTCGAGGAATCTACAGCGCTCTTGACCAACTACTGCGCACACTGGCCTCGCAGGATGGAAATCAATTTAATCGCGTCGTCTATGTCGAGTATCCGCGCAAAGACGTCTGGACGCTCGCTTTTGTGACCAGTTCTACGCAAGGGTTCGGGACCGAAGGCGGGACGGGTAAATTTCTTCATATCTACGTCCCCACGACGCCCAATCCGACCTCGGGTTTTTATCTTATCGTGCCAGAGAACGACGTGCGCGAAAGCGGTTTGAGTGTCGAAGAAGCATTTAAGACGATTTTGTCGCTGGGGATTGCGCAGACGCCAGGATCTGCCGCAGGAACGCCGAAATGAGAGACAAGTGAAACCCCAAGGCGAAAAACTCATTGCCTCCAATCCCGCGCGCGGCGATTACTTCATCGAAGAAACCGTTGAAGCCGGGATTGTGCTCACCGGCACTGAAGTCAAAAGCTTGCGAACCCAATCACCGAACCTGAGCGACGCGTTCGTCGAGATTCACGGCAAGCCTCGCATCGAAGCCTATTTACTTCACACCCATGTCGCCCCCTACTCGCATGGAAACATTTGGAACCACGAACCCGGGCGCAAGCGCAAACTGCTGCTACACCGTCATCAAATTGATAAACTGTTTGGTGCGGTTATTCAAAAGGGTTACACCATCGTTCCGCTGCGCATGTACTTCAAAGAAGGGCGTGTAAAAGTGGAGCTGGGTTTGGGCAAAGGGAAAAAAACCCACGACAAGCGACAAGACATGAAGAAGAAATCAGCGCAAAAAGAGATTGATCAGGTAATGAAGAAGACGAGGCGATCGGACTCTGCTTCCGATTAGGCAGCCTTTAATTCGCAAAACACCGCTGCATGGTCTGAAAGACTGTTCCAGGGCGGGCCTGTCATTGATTCACTCACTAGGGGTGTGAGCCCGCGCACATAAATCCGATCCAGGCAAACGATGGGCATCCAACTCGGATAGGTATTGGCGAGTCGTCCGTGACACTCGTAGTGTGTTTCACGAAGATGCAAACGTTTTAGAAGGATTTTTGAAGCGCGCTCTCGCCAGTCGTTAAAGTCTCCCGCCACCACAAGCGGAACATCTTTGGGCACGACACTCTCAACGCGCTGGCATAGAAATTCCAGTTGTTTTTTGCGAGCAGTTTCGAAGAGCCCTAAGTGGAGACACATAAGGTGAAGCGTGCCAGAAGACAAGCGCACGACGGCGTGCAGAATTCCCCGGTGCTCCAGGCGATTAGTTGAAACGTCGAGATTCTCCCAACTTTCGATCGGAAATTTACTCAAGATCGCGTTACCGTGATGCCCTTTCGAGTAGACAGCATTTTTGCCGTATGCAAAATGGGGCCAGATGCGATCGGCAAGAAATTCAAATTGATTGGCTGCGCGATTTTTGTGCTTATGTTCGTGCTGTCCCCTCACCTCTTGCAAAAAAACAAGATCAGCACGCACCACCTCGATCGCTTCTTTAATGTGGTGAAGCACGAAGCGGGTGTTACCGAGCGAGAAGCCTTTGTGGATGTTATAGGAAAGGACTCGGAGAGGTTCGGCAGGGGGTTCGTTGTCAGGAGAAGTTTTTTTGGTGTGCATACTCGGGCCTACAGTTTAGGCTAGCATTTTGTGTTCCTCCCGTGGGTTGGTCGATATTCACGCTCTTTGCCCCACCGAGTTACTTCTTGCCTCAGGTCTTAAGTTCGTACATAGCGTCCTGATTTCATAAGTCTTTCCCACCAAATCAGGTAAAAGTTGGGCCTGAGACTTGCTTTGCCGCTTGGAACAATCTAAACAGTGAGGATCAAAATGCCAAAAAAGAGCGCCTTTAAGAAACCTGAACCCCAGCTTCCGTTTGCCGCCAACGCAAAAGACCGTCCCGCAACTCAGGGGATGTTGCAGCTTGTGCGTACGGAGCTTAAGTCTGAAATGAGAGCCGGATTCAGTGAGATGGATGCACGGTTTAACCAAATGGACTCACAAATGAGCCTGATCCATTCTAAACTTGAGCGCACCCAGGCTGACGTTTCTCGAATCGCTTTGTTGGTCGAGGAGCAAAACTCAAATAACCGTATCGTACTGGAGGGTCTTACCGGCCTCTGGCAGCGCCAGGGAAAAGTTGAAACCCGGGTTGAAGACGTAGAGAAATTTGTTCGCTCCATCGGACGAGTCAAATCTTAGCCCACAAACGTGTGGAGCTAGAATCTAAGTTCTAGCCCCACCAAGGAATCGAGCTAGCCCCCGAGACTAATTCGCAACAGGACTCGAGCTGGGCGGGGGAGAATTCCCAGGAGGAAGCCCACACTCCTCGCGTGTATATCGCCCCCAAAGATCGTAGTCGACCATCGGGCGTTGCGTGGAAACATTGACCCAAGACTTCTTAGACGATGAATAGACCCGCAAATCCATGTACTGATTTTGAGTGCTGCTCACCACAACAGGAACGGTAAGTCCCCCGTCTGTAACAAGAGTGCCCATAAACGTCCCGGTTTCATCCAAATAGAGAAGCGGAACTTCACTAAGACCTGGCATATTAAGATCAGGCATCCATGATACAAACTGATTCGTCGCAACGGAGATCCTATTTTTATGAAACGGATCACCACTCGAAGAAACCGTCGCCACGAACTCCCCGCCTGAGACAGTTACAATTCTAATTTCAATTTGTAGATTATCTTGGAAGATGGCATCCGATTTCAAACGAGCAAACGCATAAGTCATCTTGCTCCATTTTTCTTCAGCTGGAACCCCCATGACCTCCATCAAAGAGCTGCCCGCAACTGCGTTTTGACTATCCTGCAGAGTCAATTCTGAAGAAAATAGTTTAAGGGGATGCTCCTTGGACTCAACCTTACACGTAAAACCAAACATCTCCTCCGGATTACTCTCCGCCAGAACGTCAAAGTTTTTGTAAAGATGATCCTGCACTAACAGGTAATAAATTCCAGAAGCCATGACCGCCGCTGCATCATGGGGAACTCCAAACACATGCCCAAGCTCATGAACCATAAGCATTTGCAACCTGCGCTTTGAAGTCCAATCGGGAAACTTCGGCGCACATCCATAAACTTTATCGATTGCTCCGATATAATTCTGAGGTGCCACCCACACAATTCCACCGGCCTTAAGAGTCAAAGGGTCATAGGAATCTCGAATCGCGGCTCCGACAATATATTTATCCCGCGTCTTTAGATACTCACCTACGCGTTCCGACACAAACCCTACTTGAAACCGTAGTATCCCGGTCGTGTTACTTGGGCAAACGCCGAGATCGGTCCCCTCAGCAATCAGAGCTCGATCAACGCCATCGAGGAAATGACCTGGATGATGAAAAGGCGTCGCCTTAGGACTGTGGTCGCGACCAATGACCGCACTTTCGACCCCGTAATGTTCGAACGCCTTCTTCCATTCGGAAAGTGACGCGGCAATCACGCCTTTGACTTCTTGTTTTGTGAGCGGAAAGCCCGCAGCAACCTCGATACAATACGGAATTGGCTTCGTACTCAAAAACCAGGGATTTTCGGCATCGGTCTGCGCCCCCCTCCGCCGCCGATCCAACCTCCGCCAGTGGATGCAAGCGCGCCCGAAGCCCAGCCCAGGCAAATAACCGCTAAAAAACTTCTTTTGAGAATAAACATAAAAACTCCCTCCTTCGTTTCATTCAGTGAAGGATTGGCCAATCCGTGTTCCGTGTAACACAGAGACCTAGTATCGCAGACTAAATAGGTTGTGAATTATTTATTTATCTAACTCTCACTTGAAGTTGAACAAAAAGTAAACTATCTACTAAAAACCTTATGATCATTTTCGAATACTCCAATTACAAAACCGCCCTTCGGGACCTGGTCCTCGCCCGTAAGCAAACCGACTCCCGCATCACCTTTGAGCGCCTTGCGTCTGCCTGCCAGATGCAAAAGACTTATCTTTCGCGCGCGCTCAATAAAGACGACGTCCACTTCAGCTCGGATCAGCTCTATCTTGCCAGCGAGTACCTTAATTTAAGCGCAGTGGAGCGCGAATTCCTCGAACTCCTCCACCGGCTTGCGCGAACAAATGTTCCAAAGCTAAAACTTCAACTTGAGAAACGAATCCGCAACATTCAACAAAGCCACCTCAAAACGGAGAGCTACGTCGCCGTTGAAAAGGCGCTGCCCACACAGGGAGAATCGTTCTTGACCGAGTATTATCTGGATCTCAACCTCCAACTCGTTCACATCTTCCTGACCATTGATAGCTTCGCCAAAAATCCCGATGCGATTCGAAAAGAACTTCACCTCACGCAACAGCAATTTAATAAAGCGATTCAAAAACTCATCGCGGGCGGAATGATTGCGCAAGCAATTGTGCAAGCAATTGTGCAAGAAGGACACGAGCAAGTGCGGCGCTATAAAGTCCTCAAATCTGTCCTGCATCTGCCTGCCGACTCGCCGATCAATCGCCCCTATCAAGCCCTCATGAGACTTCACTCAACGGCGAGACTCCGGTTGGTCCCGGAAAACGACGGCTATTCATATTCTGTTTTCTTCTCAACGGATGCCAACACCAAGGCCACCATTCAAAGAAGCTTCATGGAATGGCTCGAGTCCGTCCGAAAGAAGGTTCAAGCAAGTGAACCCACCGGAATTTACCAGCTCGCCTTTGACCTTGTTCCCTGGTCGCGGAGTCGCTAGGTCCCTTGGTACTGGGGTTGCACAGCAATGACCCCAGGAGGTCCTTATGGATCAAATTTCTCATGTTTCTGAATCCCTCAATCTCACCGCCCTTTCTCACGAAGAACTGCTCGGCACGACCCGCAAACTTGCGGAAAACGAAAGGAAAATTAGCCTCAAAATTCTGCACCATCTTGCCGAAATCGATCGCCGCCGAGCGTACGCGAAACTGGGCCACGCGAGTCTTTGGGATTACGTTCTCAAAGAATTGAAGTACTCCGAAAGTGCAGCCTATCGCCGGATTTCAGCCATGCGGGCAATAAAAGAAATGCCGGAACTTGAAAAGAAGATCGAATCCGGAACCCTCAGTGTTTCCACCGTAAGTCAGGTCCAAACCTTTCTTAAGGCCGAGCGAGATCAAGCCCACAAAAAGTATTCGCAAGCTCAAAAGTCCGCACTCTTTGAAAAGTGCGAAAACAAAAGCTCACGCGACGTCACACGCGAACTTCTCACGGTCTCGCCTCTTGCGATCAGAGTCCAAAAAGAACGCCTGTTGACCGAAGATCGAACGATGATCAGCTTCGTGGCCGATACAAAGCTATTGGGGAAAATGCATCGCGTCCGGGACCTCAGCGTCCCTCGCCTGCAAGATCCGGCCTCTTATCCGGAACTCATGGACTTAATGAGCGAGGTTACGCTTGATGAAATTGATCCCTTAAGGCGCGACCCCAAACGGCGAAGTAAACCCGACAAGCCCGACAAGAACGTTGCGCTTATTACAGCGCAACCAACTCAATTAGTCGGGCAAAGCCCCTCTCGCGCCGTTTCCCCTTCTCTTCGCGCACAAATCTGGCGCGAATTCGGAGGTCGCTGCGCATACGTCGCGCCGGACACCGGCAAGAGATGTGATTCCACCTTCGGCCTCGAAATCGAGCATTGCAAACCCCACGCACTCGGAGGCAGCTCAAAGGATCCCGCGAATCTCAAACTGCTCTGCCGCCATCACAATCAGTGGCAAGCGATCGAGACTTACGGGCTTGCGAAAATGGAAAAGTATCTGGACCCGAAAAAGGGCTGAGAGCTTGGCGATGGGTCGCTAAAGATAGCGAATTCTACGGTCGAATCTACCTTTTTGTAAGGCATATTCTCCGTTTCTCAGAAGAAATTAGCGCCGGTTTAAGAGCGTCCGAAGGAGGACAAATACTCAAAGATACAGCGGAACGAGAATTTCAGCTGCTCATTCGCCTTTAAGGCTTGAAACAATCCCGCGAACAGACTCCTGCAGCTTAGCTTCGTTGACTTTGTACTTCGGCAACTTCGAGAAGGACGCGTAGGATACAACTTCTAGTTTATGAAGGATTCTCTCGTAGGCAATGACAAACTTTTTTCCGCGGTACGCAAGCTCTTGTACCGAGTCACTCATCGTGACGGCCACATATTTCTGATTTCCGGGAACATCCCAAAGCCATCGGGGTCATATCGTCCCGGTGCTGAAAAAAACGCCGCTTCCCAAACGCGAAGCCTCCGTCTACATCAACGACTTCCTGGAGGAAAATACACTGCTCTTTCTTAAATTCATTAAGTGAATACGAAAGAACCTCTTCATCCGTCTTAAAAACTATTGCTGATTCGACCTGTGCCTCGGCCACCGACATGTCAACGTTTCGGCATTTGAGCCAAAATTCTGAATACCCCCTTTCGCGGCAACAGCTGTCAAAGCCTTGAGGCTAAAACTGCACACTCCAACAGCAGCTCCAAGTTCTTAACCTTGCGCTCATCATGAAACTGCGGACTCCATTTGAGATCCGCCAAAGAATCACTCACCACAAAAGCAGCGGCGACCTTGACGTTGCGATACTGTGCAACGGCAAAAAGTGCGGAGGCTTCCATCTCAACCGTTAACACGCCTTCGCTTTGATACTGTCTGGCCTCAGCAACCGTTTCGCGATAGGGAGAATCCACCGTCCAAGATGGACCCTTAATAAATTCCACCTTCTTTTCTACAAGAACTTGTTCCAAGCGAGCGGTAAGCGGCTCGGAAGCAAAAGCAAATTTTGAGGATTCCAAGTAGTGATGGGAAGTGCCTTCGTCACGGATAGCTTTATCGCAGACAACCACGTCACCAATTTTTAAAGACCGTTGGAGAGTCCCTGCCGAACCCATCGAAACGAACTTCTTTACCCCAAAGGCAATCAGCTCTTCGAGCATAATTGCGGCAGAAGGGGATCCAATCCCAAACCCAGTAATGATCCATTACCTTGCCGACAATTATATTTCGCCAACGCGGATTTCATCAATCGCGGCGAATAACAAACAACAACCCCTTCGGGCGGCGCAAACGTGGGATGGTGCCCCTGCGACTTGAGATAGGCCGCATATTCGGAGGGATCTACCAGGGATGTCTCGCAATGTTTCTTAGGATAATTTGGAAAAGCCATAACACCTCACGCAAACACCTCCGCATCCACTCCCGCCTCGTGTAACCGAAGCGCAAACGTGTCCAAATCCTCATCACCCACGGGACGCAGATTCGAAGTCGGAGCGACATTCTTTAAAGTTGCAAGATGAACCCGTCGTGGCTTCAGGCTCACAAGGAGCGCCAAAAGCTTCTCCAAATTCTCAGGCGTCCAATTCTGCCGGTCTTTATTAACTAGATCGCGCCAAAAAGTGACACGAAGATAAAGCGGCCCCAAGGCGCGCAGCTTCGCGACATACTTCTCCAAGCTCTCTCTCTCACCCGGCTTTAACGCCGACTCAAACAACTCGCCGATAGCACAATCCAGCTTCACCCAAAACCGATCGAGCAATCGATATGCTTCCAAAGCCTTCTTTTCATCCAGCTGCGGGCCCGGTCCAATACTCTGAAGCAACCAGCTCGCCCCTAGCAACAACCGGAGGTCGCGCGTCATTCCAACGATCTCAGCAAACATAGGATGATGCGTAGGCTCAGTGGTACTCGTAAAAACAATCGAATCCAGCTCTGAGCTCCCCGCAACCACATTTTGAATCGCCGCGATCACCTGTTTTGCATCCGCTCCTGCCTCAAGTCGCTCCGCATCACCGCCGCCCGCACTCTTAGACGCACCGTCTCCAGATTCCTTCGGACAATAAACACAGTGCCAAGTACAGCTCGATCCCTCGGCTGATCCCAAATTCACAAACAGAGTTCGTCCAAAGAACCGGCTTATTCTTGGAGAAGAAACCAAAGAGCGCCCCACCAAAATCTTCTCATTTGAATGTGACATAAATCATGCTCCTTCAAATCTTGAACACCCGCATAAAAATGCGATAGCTCTTCTTCCCATGGTTCTCAAGACATACGTATACAATTTCCAAGTTTTTTGTGTTAGCGTTATCGCATTACACATCACCGACTGAGAAAGAGGCATAACCTTCATGTCTGTTGCCAATATAAAATCTGTTGAAATGGATCAAATTGTCATTCGCCTTGCCGGAGACTCCGGTGACGGCATGCAGCTCGTAGGAGATCAGTTCACGATCACCTCCGCCATGATGGGAGACGAAGTCGCAACGCTCCCTGATTATCCTTCAGAAATTCGCGCCCCTGCCGGAACGATTTTCGGCGTGTCGGGATTCCAAATCTGCTTTGCGTCTGAGGATGTTTACACCGCTGGCGATGAATACGATGTGCTGGTCGCCATGAATCCTGCGGCGCTTAAAGTAAACCTTGCAAGCATGAAAGCAGGCGGAACCATCATCGTCAATGAAGACGCCTTTATCGACAAAAACCTCGAAAAAGCAGGTTATGCTGAAAATCCGCTCACCAGCACTGAGCTTCAAAAATTCAAAGTCATGAAGGTCGGAATGTCCAAAGTGGCACAAAAAGCCCTCGAAGGTGGCACGATGAGCCCTAAAGCCATCGACCGTTGCAAAAACTTCGTCGCTTTAGGCTTGATGTACTCGATGTTCAAGCGTGACAAGACGTTCACCAATCAATGGGTGCAGAAAAAATTCAAAGCTAAGCCGGAATTAATCGACGCCAACACCCGCGCTCTCGATGCCGGATGGAATTTGGGCGAATCCGGCGAAGTCAACGACACTCATTATACTGTCGTCAAACGCAAGGTCCCGAAAAAGGCCGGCGTGTATCGTAACGTCACTGGAAACACCGCTGCAGCGCTCGGCCTGATTGCTGCCGCACAGCGCTCAGGACTTAAACTATTCTTGGGTAGTTATCCGATCACTCCTGCGACCGACATCATGCACGAGCTTTGCAAACACCCCGATTTCGCCACCGTGTTTCAAGCAGAAGACGAAATTGCAGGGATCGGCTCCGCCGTTGGAGCATCATTCGCCGGTGCTCTTGCGGCAACGACAACCTCAGGTCCCGGAATGTCGCTGAAAAGTGAGTTCCTAAATCTTGCGATGATCGTTGAACTCCCACTCGTGATCGTTAACGTTCAGCGAGGAGGTCCATCAACCGGTCTTCCTACCAAAACAGAACAATCCGACTTGGCGCAAGCAATGTGGGGTCGCCACGGCGAATCCCCAATCGCGATCTTGGCATCTTCGACTCCTCAAGATTGTTTCGACACCGTGGTTGAAGCAGCGCGCTTGGCGATCAAGTACATGACTCCAGTCATTGTACTGAGCGACGGATACCTCGGAAACGGCGCGGGCGCCTGGAAGGTCCCAAAACTTGAAGAGCTGCCAGAGATCAAGGCAAACTTCAGAACAGATCCAACGAACTTCCTTCCCTATGAACGAGATCCTAAGACACTGGCTCGCCCATGGGCACCTGTTGGAACACCAGGACTTGAGCACCGTATCGGTGGACTCGAAAAAGAAGATCGCACCGGAACGGTCAGCGCCAATCCTTTGAATCACGAAAAAATGACCCATCTTCGGGCCGAGAAGATCGCACGCATTGCGGACGATATTCCTCCGATGACGGTCGAAGGCAATCCCAACGCCGACATTTTGATCCTAGGTTGGGGCGGCACAAAAGGCGTGATCAGACAGGCCGTGCGAAACCTCACTAAACAAGGGGTTCCCGTGGCTTGCGCACATCTTCGCCACCTAAATCCCCTTCCTCGCGATCTGAAGCCACTTCTTAAAAAATATAAGAAGGTGCTGATTCCAGAAAATAACATGGGCCAATTGTGGTTCATGCTTCGCGGCGAGTTCCTCATGGATTTTGAACGCTACAGTAAAGTCCAAGGGCAACCTTTCCGCGCTGATGAAATCGAAGCAAAAGTTCGTACTCTTCTCGAAATCAAGACAGGGGCAAACTCATGAGCAATTCAACGCCAGAAACACCAAAAGCCAGCGGCCTGACGCGCAAGGATTTCCTAAGCAAAACCGACCCCAGATGGTGTGCGGGTTGCGGCTGTTTCAGTGTATTTAACAGTCTCACCAGCGTTTTTCCTAACACGGGAATTCCCCGCGAGAAATTCGCCATTATTTCCGGGATCGGCTGCTCTTCACGCCTTCCTTATTATGCCGACTGCTACGGGTTTCACACCATTCACGGTCGTGCCCCTACGATTGCTGCGGGAGTAAAGCTTGCAAACCCTGATCTTTCGGTTTGGGTTATAACCGGAGACGGAGACGCGCTGTCCATCGGCGGCAATCACTTCTTGCACCTGATGCGCCGAAACGCGGACATCAAGCTGTCTTTGTTCAACAACCAGATCTATGGACTGACCAAGGGACAAACGTCTCCAACCACAAAGCCCGGAATGAAGACCAAAACGGCTCCCTTCGGAAACTTTGAAAATGCCGTGCGCCCACTGGCTTTAGCGCTTGCAGCTGGAGCTACCTTTGCGGCACGTGTGCCGGATACGGACGGAGAGCTGCTTCGTGAAGCATACACGGCGGCCGCTTCGCACAAAGGCGTAGCCTTCATCGAGATCATGATCAATTGCGTGATTTTCAACGATGGCACCTACGGTCCCCTCACCGACAAAGCCACCAAAGCTGAGACGACTTTGCGACTGAAGCAAGGTGAGCCGATGCTTTTTGGTGCGGAACGAAACAAAGGCATTCGCTTAAGCCGCGACCTGAAACCCGAAGTCGTAAAAATCGGTGAAAACGGCGTGACCATGAACGACATTTTGGTTCACGACATTCACCGCAAGGATTCGTCCTTGGCGTACCTTCTCTCCTTAATGGACTACCCAGAGGCGCCTGTGCCGCTGGGGATTTTCCGAAAGGTGGACGAGCCGGTACACCAGTTTAGATCTGCCTACCCCAAGAAACGAAACCTGAACGACCTTTTATGTGAAGGCAATGCTTGGAACTTAGGCGCTAGCGGCGAAATTTCTCCCCTATCCTCCCTATCCTAAGGAAAAGGCACTCATGGATTTCTTCTTCGTCTTCTTGTTCGTCCTTTTAGCGGCCGTCTTTGTTTTTGGTGGGCTCATTGCCTCCAGACTCGTTGCACCCCATCGTGCAAAAGGGCTCAAAGTTGCGACCTATGAATGCGGTGAAGAACCAATCGGATCGGGATGGGTTCAATTCAACGTAGGTTATTACCTCTTTGGGCTGCTCTTCTTGGTCTTCGATGTGGAAGCAGCGTTTCTCTATCCTTGGGCCATGGTGTTTCGCGAAGTCGGCGCGACTGCCCTGATTGAAGCGGGCATATTTATCCTCGTTCTGGTCATTGGCCTTGCTTATGCGTGGAGAAAAGGGGCACTCGAATGGGTCTAATTGTAGAGAAACTTCCGTTTTTTTTGGAGCCTGTCCCAGGAGGTTCTGTCCTCCTCGCCAGCATGGATAAGCTCATCAACTGGGCGCGCCTCAATAGTTTATGGCCTCTGACCTTCGGAACGAGCTGCTGTGCTATTGAAGTCATGATGGCGACCGGTGCTCCCAGGCACGACGTGGCGCGATTTGGCGCTGAAGTGGCGCGACCAAGCCCCAGACAAGCCGACGTACTTGTCATTGCCGGAACGGTTGTAAAACGAATGGCCCCCACGCTACGCACTTTGTACGAGCAAATGGCTGAGCCTCGTTATGTCATTGCAACAGGGTCGTGTGCGATCTCGGGTGGCCCCTTCGTTTATGGATCCTATTCCACCGTTCGTGGTGCAGATGAAATTATCCCCGTGGATGTTTATGTTCCCGGCTGTCCTCCACGGCCTGAGGGCTATTTTTACGGACTCCTAACGCTCCAAAAAATGATCCGGGAAGGCGAAACGATCCGACAACCAGGGATTCGCCGCAAACCCGTTTTGGCGGAACTCCCCCCAGGAATTACCATGGAAGACATTCGTCGGGATCTCGTGCACCTTCTTGAGAAGGAAGCTCGCGTCGATCTCGTGGCCGCGGAAAATGCAACAGCTGAATCAACAGAAAGGTTACTCAGAAGTGGAAACTCAAGTTCTCTCATCCGCAGTACTCGCGCTTGATTCCAGGGCTACGCCCCGAGAAAAAACCGATCGCCTCACAGTGACTATTCCTGTAGAAGCGTTGTTCGCGTTTCTCTCCAAGCTCAAAACCGACACCAGTCTCGCGTTTGATATGCTCTGTACTCATACCGCCATTGACTGGATCGCAGAGCAGCGCTTTGAGCTGATCTACGAACTCTACTCCACCGCACACTCCCACGCCCTACGCGTGACCGCTTTCGTTTCGCGGGAAAACCCTGTTGTGCCTTCGGTCTCTTCGCTCTGGCAAATTGGTGAGTGGCAAGAACGCGAAGCATACGACATGTTCGGCATCCTCTACAAAAACCATCCTGATCTAAGGCGCGTTTTGCTCGATGATGGGTGGCAAGGTTTTCCCCTGCGAAAAGACTACAAAGATGATTACCTTTTGGAGCGTCCAGAATGAGTATCGCCATCCGTACATTAGAAGAGCGCACCCGACCTTCGTTATCTCCCGATAGCCCCTTGGCCACTCAGGAGTATTTCGTGAACATGGGCCCGCAACATCCTTCAACCCACGGAGTTTTGCGTCTGGTACTAAAACTCGACGGAGAGACCGTTCGCGAAGTCATCCCTGTCTTAGGTTATGTCCACCGCGGCATGGAAAAGGTGGGTGAACACCTCGGCTATCGACAGTTCGTTCACATGTCTGATCGTATCGATTATCTTTCCGCATTGATGAACAACTGGGCTGTCTCAGCAGCGGTTGAAAGAGCTGCCAAAATCGAAACCAATGAGCGCATCGAAACTATCCGTACGCTGATGGCCGAGCTCCAAAGGATTCAAAGCCATCAACTTTGGTGGGGCGTTTTCGGAATGGATCTAGGAGCGTTTACCCCATTCTTGTACGGTTTTCGTGATCGAGAAGGCATCACCGACATCTTAGAAAAGACGACGGGCGCGCGGCTCACGATGAACTACATTCAACCCGGCGGTTTAATGTTTGATCTCCATCCCGATTTTCAAAAAGAAGTTAAAGCGTTTATCAGTTACTTCAGACCCAAACTCAAAGAATACGAGACCCTCTTTAGTGAAAACATCATCGTCCAAAAGCGCATCAAAGGCGTGGGCATTTTAGACTCAAAAACCGCTATTTCAATGGGAACGACCGGACCCGTGCTGCGCGCAAGTGGCGTGAATTACGATCTTCGCAAGCGTGAGCCCTACGGGATGTATTCTAAAGTGAATTTTGAGGTCGCCCTGGGAACCCAAGGCGACACGGCAGATCGATACCAAGTTCGCATTGAAGAGATGAAACAATCGCTTAGCATCATCGAGCAACTCATTGATAATATCCCCGAAGGTAAAACCATGCTCATGAAGCCCGGAGCAAAGATTCGGCTTCCCGAAGGGCTCAGTTATAGTCATATGGAAACCGCCCGTGGCGTCTTAGGCGTCATGCTCGTGTCGGATGGCAAAGATCACCGGCCTTATCGCATTCATTTGCGGACCCCGAATTACAACAATATTTGGAGCATCACCTCCATTGCCCGGGGATGGCGAATTGCCGATTTGGTGGCCATCCTTTCTTCGTTAGATATTGTCGTTCCCGACATTGATCGTTGAGGTAATAATCTAAAATGAGTGAACCAACTGTTTGGCAAGTGAAGACGATCGCACAACGCGCGCAAGAAGCACTCCCGGAAAACGTATGGTATTCCATTGGATATATTGTTTTAGGACTCGCGGGCGCGGCTGCATTTGTTGCCCTCCTGGGCATGGTGCTGATTTACGCTGAGCGGAAAATCGCTGCTCATTTTCAATGTCGACTTGGGCCGATGAGGGTTGGATGGCACGGCATTCTTCAGTCAATAGCAGACACTCTAAAACTCTTAATGAAAGAAGACATCGTTCCTGAAAAAGCGGACAAACTGCTTCATATCCTCGCGCCTTTTCTTTGTCTTCTAGGGGCACTTTTGACCATCGCCGTCTTGCCGTTGAGCCCCACTTTGCAGGTAACTGATGTCAATATCGGGGTCCTCTATATCAGCGCCGTCAGCGGTCTTGGCGTTTTGGGGCTACTCACTGCGGGTTGGAGTTCAAATAATAAATGGTCTCTGATCGGCGGTATGCGGGCGGGAGCACAGATTATCTCTTATGAACTTTCCGCAACACTGGCCCTGCTGATAATCGTACTTTTTTCGGGAACGCTACAGCTTTCAAAAATTATCGAGAGCCAAGCGCAAGGCTGGTGGATTTGGCGCGCGCATGGAGTTGGGCTTGTGTCCTTCATTATTTTCCTGATCGCCTCGGTAGCAGAGATCAACCGAACTCCTTTTGATATTGCCGAAGGCGAAAGTGAGCTCACCGCTGGTTTTCATACGGAGTATTCTGGAATGCGCTTTGCATTTTTCTTTCTGGCCGAGTTTATCAACATGTTCATCGTTTCTGCCGTTTGCGCGACGCTTTTTTTGGGCGGATGGATGCCGTTCCACATCGGAAATCTCAATGGCTTCAACGCCGTCATGGATTTAATCCCTCCTGGTCTTTGGTTTGCGGGCAAAACCTCGTTTCTTATTTTCCTGATCATGTGGTTCCGCTGGACTTTTCCGCGCCTTCGTGTGGATCAACTCATGAAGTTGGAGTGGAAAATCCTGCTCCCCATCGGCTTCGTAAACCTTTTCGTCGCAGCCGTCGTCGTGCTGTATAACCTCTACTTCTTTCCGAGCTGAAAACATTATGCAAACACCAACTAAGCCTACCATTAAACCTAGAGGACCTGTTCAGGAATTCTTCACGGGGATCGGCTCTCTGCTCAAGGGCATGAAAATTACCTTTGGGTACTTTTCACACCCTTCAACAGTCGTGACTCAACAGTACCCCGAAAATCGTGAAACCCTGAAAATGGTCGAGCGGGCCCGAATCCGTCTCACCATGCCCCATGACGAAAACGGCTATCACAAGTGCACGGGTTGCCATATTTGCGAAGATGCCTGCCCGAACCGCTCGATCACCGTTGTAGATCGCAAGAACGCAACGAGCAAGCGCCAAGAAATCGATCATTTCATTTGGCGCATGGATAGCTGCACTTTTTGCAATCTTTGCGTGATCGTATGCCCTTTTACAGCCCTCAAAATGAATGGCGAATTTGAAAACTCTGTCTATGATCGAAGGCTTTTAATCTATAATCTCAATCGATATGCCGGCCCCGCGGCGCCGGCCCTAGCCAAGATCGTTGATCCCGAGGAACGCAAACGAAACATAGATGAGCGCGGAGTCTACTCCGGCCACATTCCCATGAATGGATCGGCGATCGCCGGTGTCCCAGCATGTGGGAAACCTCCTGAAAGTGAAAAGGCGAACTCCTATGATTGAAAACTTCGTTCACACGCTGCTGTTTTATCTCTTTTCTGCGATCGCAGTTTTTTGTGCCCTCGCGACGGTCTGTACACCCAGAATCCTCAGGGCAGCAATCTACCTCATGGGAGTCTTGGGCGTCAGCGCTGGCTTCTACATCCTCTTGGGAGCCGAGTTTCTCGCCGGAGTTCAAATTCTCGTCTATGTCGGCGGAATCGTGGTCCTGCTCGTATTCGCAGTGATGCTTACTCGCTCAAGTAGCCTTCTGGAGCAAAGGCCAACGCTCTCACGCAGACTTGTGGCATTCCTTCTTTCGGCGTCATTTTTTGGAATTTCTGTGGGGATTTTTGTGAACTCGACCTTTAACACTCCTGGCAACACTTTGACTGCGCAAACCGGACAAATTCATGACTCCACTGCGGCTATTGGCCGCGCATTTCTTGACCAGGGCGAAAAAGGATTCGTCCTACCTTTTGAAATCATCTCGTTGCTTCTCCTGGCGGCATTGATTGGTGGGATTGTGATCGCACGAAAAACGCCCGTCAAAGGAGGGCAGTAGTATGTTGGAAAATATCGCTCCATTTCTTGAGAACGTCCCCAGCGTTTTGCATTGGCTGGTTCTTTCTTCTCTTCTCTTTTCGATTGGGCTCTACGGACTCCTAACGCGCCGAAACGCCGTCGGAATTCTTATGTCCGTTGAACTTTTACTGAATTCGGGCGCCCTAAACTTTATTTTATTTAATCGCTTCATAAATTCCGCAAATGTCGATGGCCAAGTGATGGGCATATTTGTCATTGCGATTGCCGCGGCCGAAGTCGTGGTGGGAATGGCTATTTTTGTGGCGCTTTTCCAGAATCGAAAAACGGTGGATGTGACCGAGCTGAATGTGATGAAGGGCTAGAATATGGATCAAACAATCGAACTTGGATTTGCTCTGAAAAACGCTTGGCTCATCATAGCTTTGCCATTTTTTTCGTTTTTAACGGTGGGACTTTTCATTCGGCCTCTTTCCAAGAAGGCGGCAGGAATCTTTGCTACGTTGGCCATTTTTCTCACTGCTTGCTTTGCCTACCGCCTGGCCTATGAGTATTTTTTCCTCCTTCCAGGCGCGGTTGAGGGAATTCATAAAGCCTTTGTCCCTTGGAGTGCAGAATGGCTCAGATACCAAGAGAACCTGGTTGTGAGTCTGGGCGTGCTCGCGGACCCTATTTCGGTCATGCTTATGGTCGTGGTCACCACGGTGAGTGCGCTCGTTCACCTCTATTCGACGGGATACTTGCATGGAGAAGATGGATATGGACGGTATTTCACTTACCTCAATCTTTTTACTTTTAGCATGCTGGGCCTGGTTTCGGCCCCAAACATCCTTCAGATGTTTGTGTTCTGGGAGCTCGTCGGCGCCAGTTCGTTTCTCTTAATTGGCTACTATTTTGAGCGCCCCTCGGCGGTGGCTGCCTCCAAGAAAGCTTTCATCGTGACCCGTTTTGCGGACCTGGGCTTCTTAATCGGAATGCTCATCTTAGGCTTTTTTGGTTTTCAAATCTTTGGCGAACTCCCCGCCAGCGTGACTCAGGGGCTTCAGCCCTTTGATTTTATGTACTTGACCCACCCCGAAGTCGGCGCAAAGTTTTTTGCTCAGGGTGGAACTTTCTTAGGCGTAAGCCTCGTAACTGTTTCGATGGTCCTCATCTTCATGGGCGCCGCAGGAAAAAGCGCGATGTTCCCGCTTCATATCTGGCTACCGGATGCGATGGAAGGTCCGACTCCTGTTTCCGCACTGATCCACGCAGCTACCATGGTCGTTGCTGGCGTTTATCTCGTAGCGCGGATGTTCCCTGTTTTCGCCGCTTCAGGCGACGCACTCCTTGTCGTCGCCTATATCGGAGCCTTCACGTGCTTATTTGCAGCCCTCATTGGTTGTACCCAAGACGACATCAAGCGAGTCTTGGCGTTCTCGACGCTTAGTCAACTCGGCTATATGATGTTCGCGTTGGGCGTTTCTTCGTTTGAACACCCCCTGGGTTACACGGCCTCGATGTTTCACCTTTTTAATCATGCCTTCTTCAAAGCACTCTTGTTCCTGGGAGCAGGCTCAGTGATTCATGCCGCTCATAGCAATAGCATCTGGGATATGGGAGGACTTCGTAAGAAAATGCCAGTGACGCACATCACGTTCTTGATTGCGACGCTTGCAATTTCAGGGATTTTTCCGCTTTCTGGCTTTTTTTCAAAAGACGAGATCCTTTCTGCCGCACTTGAGGGCGGACACCCTAATATTTTTGCCGTGGGTCTTTTGGTCGCAGGAATGACGGCCTTTTACATGTCACGAATTTATTTCGTGACCTTCTGGGGCAATCACCGCACGGACGGTGCACATCATGCGCATGAATCGCCGCCTGTAATGCTAATTCCTCTTTTGATTTTAGCAGTTTTTTCGATTTTCTCGGGTTTTGTTCCCTTTGCACAATTCGTAAGTCTCACGGCTTCTCACGGGGGAGAAGGCGCGGCTCACGGAGGAATTGATCTCGCGGTCGCGCTGCCGAGCACTGGGGTTGCATTGGCTGGACTTGCGCTGGCGGCCTTTTTCTATTCAGGCGAGACGACTCGGATTGAAGCGCTCGCTAAGTCCTTGGGTGGAGTCTACACAACAATCAAAAATAAGTTCTATATTGATGAAGTCTACCTCTTTGTAACCCACAAGGTTATTTTTCAGTTTGTTGCAGCGCCCATCGCTTGGTTTGACAGACATGTGGTCGATGGGGGCGTGAACTTAAGTGCCTGGGGCACACGCAAAATGGGAGCAGGACTTAGCCGCACGCAAACGGGACAGGTTCAAACATATGGCAGTTGGTTCGTATCCGGAGTACTGGGAATTCTCTTGGTTCTTTGGATCATTTCATTAGTGAGGCATTGATCATGGGTTTAGTTAGCTGGCTTGTACTCTTACCGTTTTTAACAACTTTAGCGGTGGTCCTCACTCCGAGCTCAAAAGAGCGGAACATTCGCTGGGTCGCGGCCCTTGGAACCGGCGCGCATCTACTTTTAACGGCATTTGTAACCTGGAAGTATTGGGTCGCCGCCTCGCCTGATTTTGCCTCTATGAAAACTTCGCTTGCAACCAAGCTCTACTTGGTAGAGCGGATGCCCTGGTTTGAGTCAATGGGCATTCAATATTTTGTTGGACTCGATGGAATCTCCATGGCGATGATTATCTTAACCTCGATCATCATCTTTACAGGCGTCATGGCCAGTTGGAACGTCGAAGTTCGACGTAAAGAATTTTTTGGACTCCTTCTCACTTTGGTCACCGGCGTGTTTGGCGTTTTTGTGAGCTTTGATTTGTTTTTGTTCTTTGTATTTTACGAACTTGCAGTGCTTCCGATGTACCTCCTCATTGGAATCTGGGGGACCGGTCCAAAGGAATACTCCGCCATGAAACTCACACTCATGCTCATGGTGGGTTCCGCATTCATTCTCGTGGGTTTCTTAGCCCTTTACCATGTCTCTGGAACCCATAGTTTCGATCTCATTGCTTTGGGCCAAGCGACTTACACATCTGATTTTCAGAGATGGGTTTTCCCCATGCTTTTCGTTGGATTTGGGGTATTGGGCGCGCTTTATCCGTTTCACACCTGGTCACCGGATGGGCACGCTTCAGCGCCAACCGCGGTATCCATGCTTCATGCGGGCGTGCTCATGAAACTTGGAGGATATGGTGCCCTTCGTATTGCCGTATATCTTCTTCCCGAAGGCGCTCAGTATTGGGGATTATTTTTCATGGCAGTGACGACAATCAATATTCTGTATGGCTCCTTTGGCGCGATCACGCAAAAAGACCTCAAATATTTCACCGCCTACTCTTCCGTGAGTCACTGCGGGTTTGTGCTCTTTGGTGTGGCGACTCTCAACATGATGTCCTTCAAGGGCGCGGTGATTCAGATGTTCAGCCATGGGATCATGACGGGGCTTTTCTTCGGTTTAATCGGGATGGTCTATGGCCGAACCCACACTAGAATGATTCCAGAAATGGGCGGGCTCGCCAAAGTAATGCCTTGGCTTGCCACTTGTTTTTATATCGCGGGCCTTGCTTCTTTGGGTTTGCCCGGTTTCTCTGGATTTGTAGCGGAGTCCAGCGTTTTCCTAGGCGGGTTTTTTGGAAATCCCTGGCACGAAATCACCACGATGCGAGTCCTCACGATTCTCGCGACTTGTTCGGTCGTGGTCACGGCTGTTTATGTCCTTCGCGGCTTATCGAGAGCTTTTGCGGGCCCGATTACTGACTCTCATTTTAAGCATCTCACTGATGCAACACTTACGGAACGTATTAGCACGGGTATGCTCGTCACGACCCTTGCTGTCGTGGGACTCATGCCGGGTACGCTGATTAATTTAATCGAATCTTCTATTTATCCACTCGTAAACCGCCTGCATGCTACGGGCGGGACAATGGTTGGGATGATAGAGAGGATGCACTAATGTTCACACTCATTTTGCCTGATGTAATTGTAGTCTTAACTGCCTTCCTGGTTTTAGGAGTTGACCTTTTTGTCTCTGAAAAGAACCGCACGGTACTGGCGCCTCTCACGCTTCTGGGGCTTGGCGCAGCTACAGCGGCTGTCCTATTTCAGATGCCGGAAGCGGGCACGCTCTTCGGCGGGCGATTTGCCGTAGACAGTGTGACCTGGTGGTTTAAGTTCCTTTTTATTCTCTCAACCGGAATCACCGTCGCGCTTTCCCTTGATCTGCTAGACGGGCGCAAAGTCGTGGAGACCGCTGACTCACAGCCTCTTAAATTTCGTGGTGAATACTACACCATCCTCCTTTTTACGCTTTCAGGAATGATGTTCTTAGTCTCCGCACGAGATTTGATCACACTTTATGTAAGTCTTGAGCTGGCAACGATTCCGCTTTTTGTGTTGGCTTCTTGGAAACGCGATGGAAACGCGGGCGAGGCAGGGCTAAAGTACGTCATCATGGGCGCTCTGGCTTCGGCGCTTCTTTTGTATGGTTTCTCGCTCCTCTATGGACTTACTGGTCAAACCGATCTTCAAGCGATTTCGCAAACGCTAACTGCAAGTCCAATCCTTTGGTTTGCTGTGACCCTGATTGTTTCTGGGATTGGGTTTAAGATGACCCTCGTTCCGTTTCATTTTTGGGCGGCCGAAGTCTATCAAGGAGCCCCGACTCCCATCACCGCCTATCTCTCGGTCGCGTCAAAGGGGGCGGGACTTGCTCTCATGTTTCAGCTATTTTTTCGGGTGTTTGGACCGTTTGTCAAGGATTGGCAAACCGCGATCGCCGTGTTTGCAGCCCTCACGATGAGTCTCGGAAATCTCGTCGCGATTGTTCAGAACAACATCAAGCGTTTCATGGCCTTTAGCGCGATCTCTCAAGCCGGTTACATGATCATGGGATTCTTGGGCCCACAAAAAGAGAGCGTCGCCTCCATGATTTTTTACATGTTGGTTTATGTCATCACCAATCTAGCCGTTTTCGGCGTAATCATTTTTCACTCCAACCAAACGGGAAAAGAAGAAATCAACGATTACCGCGGACTCTCGCAAACCAACCCGCTTATGGCGCTCGCGATGATGGTGGGCCTGTTCGGTCTGGCGGGAATTCCTCCGCTTTCAGGTTTTGTAGGGAAATTCTTTTTGTTTAGCATTGCCTCCGGGGCGGGATTCCACTGGCTTGTCGCTGTCGCGGCGGTTAATTCAACGATCTCTTTGTACTACTATTTACGGATCGTTCGTCAGATGTACATTGAGCCCCCGCTTGCGGGAGCCAAGGCACTTGAGGCTTCACCCGTTATTGGATTCACAGTTACTGCGACTGTGCTCGCCAGTGTCCTGCTCGGGGTGCTTCCATTCTTTTATAACCTGGTGAACACCCAAACCGGCGGATGGATGAGCTTGTTCGTAAAATAAGTTGAGCGGAATTCCGGCCTGTGAGATAATTTTCACATGCCCTTTATCGTTCGCAAAACGGTTACTGATACCTTTCTTGAGCGCGTAAAGGTAACGCCTGATCGCGTTGCTTTCACCTACAAACCCAAAGACCCCGAGCTTGCTTCAAAGAAAGGCTGGAAAGAAGTCACCTTCAGGGAATTCTACGGCGAATGTCGACAAGTCTCCCTTGGGCTCATGGGCCTTGGAATTAAGCCCGGTGATCGGGTGGCGATTCTTTCCACGACGCGTTTTGAATGGTCGCTCTCTGATATGGCGATTTTAGGTGCCTCCGGAGTCACGGTTCCCATTTATCCTTCTATCACGGCGGACGATGTTCACTACATTATCAACCATTGTGAAGCGCGGATCATATTCGTTGAAGACCAAAAGCAGCTGCAGAAGCTGTTGGCGAAACATGAAGCCAAGCCCGATGCGTTCCCCTATCTCGAAAAAATCATCACTTACGAAACGGGCCGTGAAGCCCTCGAAAACACGGACCGACCGCAGTTTCCCGAAGTTCTGACGCTCCAAGCACTCAAGGAGCTTGGGCGCCGCGAGGATGAGCGCGAACCCGCACGCTTTGATCGCAATCTTGCGACCTCACGCCCCGATGATCTTATCAGTATTTGCTACACCTCTGGAACGACTGGGGTCCCCAAAGGGGCAATGCTCACTCACGACAACATGATCAGCGTCTTAGAAGATTGCATTGCCGTTATGAAGGGCCACATCAAAGAAGAGGGCGAAGTCGTTCTCTCATTTCTCCCCTTCTCTCACATTATTGGCAAAGTAGAATCAATCGCTATTCACACGTTTGGCTGGAAACAAGCCTTTGCCGAGAGCATGGAGAAACTGCTCTCCAATTTCGCAGAAGTGCGTCCGACCCTCATCTTTTCGGTCCCACGCGTTTTTGAAAAAGCGTACGCCCAAGTAATGGCAATCGTCGACTCGGCTTCTCCAGCCAGGCGAAGCTTTTTCCACTGGGCTATGGGAATGGGGCGCGCCTATTACGAAAAAGTTTGGAAAAAAGAGCGGCAGTCCCCTGGAATGCTCGCTCAGTATCAAATCGCCAAGCGACTTGTTTTTGATCAAATCGCCAAGCGATTTGGAGGGCGCTTGCGGTTCGCCATTTGTGGAGGAGCCCCACTCCCCGCCGAGATTGGCCAATTTTTTCAAATTAGTGGGGTTCAGATTCTTGAGGGATATGGACTTACAG
>JBBCAV010000156.1:0-17908 GCA_051382305.1 Bdellovibrionota bacterium FG-2 | reverse complement strand
GTCCAGAAGAAGCTCGAAAAAGCCTAGCGGAGTATTTATGGAACATTCTGAGTCAGAAATTTGAAGCTGACCAAGAATTTGCATCGGAGTACCGAGACTTCAAGATTGACGAATTTGTTGACACCATCGTCGCTTGGGCTGATCGAACTTATGAACGCAAGGGGTCTGACTCCGCAGATATTGTTCCGATGAAACGCGCCCCCTTTACCTCTGTCACCGAACTCCACATGCTTCCAGGGATGGACGATGACCTCTATAACCTCTTAGCCCCTGCCCTCACGGCAAGCACCACGCCAGGACTCAACGTCAACACGCTGAAGGAGAACACACTCCGGGCCTTGATCCCAAAAATTACCGAAGAAGAGATCAAAGATTTCTTCAAATATCGAGACGCAGAGGATCAAGATAATACCTTCAAAGACGAAGAGGATTTTTTTAAATACATTCTAAAGGCCATCACCGTTTTCAAAGGCGATCAGGCCGAGATTGATCGATTCAAGCAAGATCTGACGCGCAGAAACATCCGCATTATCACAGAGGAGTCGGAGTTCAAAATCACAGTACAGGCCCAAGTAAACCAATCCGTAAGAACCCTCGAAGCGTGGGTCACGCTCAGCACACCAGCCCCGACCGCCCCAGCGACCCCGACCACACCTGGCCCAGGGGCCCCTCCGGGAACAACCACTCCTCCCCCCCCCGGAAAAGGTGGAAAATCTAATCCAACCGAAGCACTGGATACTGGCCTGAAAATCACTTTCATGAGATTTATATGAGGAGGCAAACATGAGAATCCTAGGACTTGATCTTGGCCACTCGAGCATCAAAGCAGTTGAACTGGAAAGCACTTTTGGGCGCTTTGAAATTCGTGACTACTACGAGCAGGCGATCACTCCGGGCGAAGACGCCGCACAAGCACTGGCTCGGCTCATGGGCACGCTTCCCAAAGCACCCGATCGACTCATCATGGGACTGCAAGGAGGAAAAGTAACCTTTCGAAATCTTCAGCTTCCCACGCGAGACAAGAAAGCCATTCAAGCCACGATTGGTTTTGAATTAGAGGATGAAATCCCATTTCCCATGGAGCAGGCTGCATTTGAATACTCGATCCTTCCCTCAACCACGCGAGGAGCCACTACGGTTCACGTCG
The DNA here is from genome assembly GCA_051382305.1 of Bdellovibrionota bacterium FG-2. Lineage (GTDB taxonomy): Bacteria > Bdellovibrionota > UBA1018 > UBA1018 > UBA1018 > CAIRTR01. The sequence continues at coordinate 16,761 of JBBCAV010000156.1, read as the reverse complement.
CTCTCACGCTAAAGAAACACATCAACGCACTTCTGGAATCATGCACGGGCACCGGCGCCGACCCGGATATTCTCACCACCGAATCTTGGGCTTTTCGAACCCTTTTAAATCGAATCTTAGGACCTGTCGCCTCGGGAGCACAAGAACAGCCCGTCATGGTGGTCCATATTGGCCACGAACGCACGCTCATCTATGTGCACTGGCGTGGGACCCCAATTCTCACACGTGAGATTCCTTGGGGAGGAAGCGATCTCAGCGTTGCAATTTGCCAGAAATATCAAATTCCAATGGAAGAAGCGCAACAGTCCATCCTCGATCATGGATTTGTCATCCCTTCATCCCAAAAAGGGGAAGCCACGGCGGAGCAGATTGAATTTTCCCAAACACTCATGCAACCTTTTCTGGCCCTGATTTCCGAACTCCGACAAGCCAAACTCACTTGCAAGAACCTCTCACGACAAAATGTTGGCCTCCTCTATACTTCCGGCGGAACCTCGCTTTTGCCGGGACTCTCTCGAATTTTTGAAGAGTATCTTCAAATTACCACCAAACCACTGCGCGCGCTGAGCTCCGTGAGTACTTCCGGCGTCACCTATTCTGAGTCTTCGGATGCCTCCTTCTCTCTGGCGGCTGCACTTGCACTTTGCCATGTCGGCAGCGACAAAGCCGTCTGCCTAAACTTCAGACGAGGCGAATTTTCAAAATCGAGTCAAACTCACGACATGAATCTCGCCAATCTCAAGAAACCAGCCCTTGCGCTCGGCGCGATTTTAGGGACATTCCTCATTAGTCTTTTCATCGAATCTGCCGTTCATAAAGACCGACTTCAAGAGGTTGACGTTCAGCTTGAAAAAAATGTTCGCTCCTTCTTTGGACAGATCTCAGGCAGCGCTATTCGCACCTATTTGACAAGTACGGATTCCCTCCGTGGCGCCATCAATAAAGAACTCACAAAACAACGGGAAATGGGGAAACTTCTTTCACCCAACCCACGCTCGCCCCTTGAATTTTTGAAAACCTTGTCGGAAACAACCCCTAAGGATACGATTGTCGATCTCACCCGTTTTCAGGTGGGAGCTGCGCCCTCGGCCCCCTACGCCACTACCGACGATGCAGCAGTACTCCTCACATTTTTAGTCGCAAATCCTCAAATTGCTGAGAAACTTAACACACAACTCGGCAAGCAAATCACGGGCCTCACCAGCGAAAAAGTGGAAGAAGTTCCCCCCACCGGGGAAAATGAAACCAAACGCTGGAAAATCTCCTTCAAAGGCAAACCCTCAGGAGCTGCTTATGGCAAATAGCGGACGCGTTAGACAATGGTTCTCTTCCATCTCAGACCGCATTTCAGAGCAAGAAGCATTTCAGCAGCTCAAATCAAAATGGGAAGAGCTAGATTCACAAAGCAAGACTTATCTAAAGTTCCTCTTAGGGGGGATTTTCGCGGTCACCGTGATCTTCGTCTCTTTAAGTTTCATTTGGAGTGTGCATAGCCTCAAGAGCGAAGTGGTTGAGAAAACTGAATTACTCTCCATTCTACAAAGCGCCAATGACGAACTTAAGCGACTCAAAGACCTCACGTCTCAAGTGTCCTCAGAAACCAAATCCACAGGCCCCTGGGCCCCCTATTTTGAATCCTTAGCTACGGGTGCCGGCATTGAAAAAACCGCACTGAGCTCCTCTCCCGAAAAAGCGGGAGCTCCCCACGACCTTTCTAAGGAATCGCTTTTTGACCTGAGCATCAAACATGTCACCATTAAACAGACTGTGCGATTTGCTTTTGGGCTGGAATCAGGCGGGCGCCCCGTTAAAATTCGTCACATGGAGATCGACACGAAGGCAGACCCCGCGGGTTACATGGACGCTACACTTGCAATTTCCGCCTTCAATTTGGTGAACAAATGAACCTTGACTCCACCCATTCAACTCAGGTGACACTCACAGAAACCTCCCTGACCGAGAGCACGTCGCCGCAAACAAAGGCCAACAAGGTGATGCGATATTTGCGTCCAGCAGCCTGGGTTGCCTTTACCCTCTTTTGTCTTATCATTTTTACCTTCTGGAAACTTCCGCAAGATCGGACGAGAAACCTCATCCAGGGACATATTGCGTCCCAGCTCGCCCAAAAAGGCGTGGCCTTCACCGCCGGAGAAAGTTGGATTTCTTTGGGCCTAGGGGTCACCTATACGATGAAGGACGTCCGACTCACCCCCCCTTCCTCCGACGAGCCCATCCTCATAGATCGAATTGAAATTTCACCGAAACTTACCGCACTTTTATTTAAGAAAATAGCCGGATCGATTTACATCAAGGCGCAAGATGGGACGCTCAGTGGGGATTTTAGTTCCAAGGGGGAGCACCTTGAAGCAAGGTTGAAACTCAAACACATCGACTTCGGAAAAACCGGCGCCTTCCTCCTTCTTGCAGGGATCAAAGGCGGGTTAAACGTCAGCGGAACCCTCTCCTTTGCGGGCAACCCTGAGAATCCATTTACCTTTGTTTCAGAAGCCGATCTTGATCTTTCGAAATTCGAATTGAGCGCTCAAAGTATTGCCGGATTTAATGTCCCGAAAGTTTCAGCTTCGGAAGGCCGAATTCAACTTTCATCCACATTTGGAAAAGGTGCGATCAAATCCCTGCGACTTGGTAATGCTTCAAAAAAGGACCCCGCGGATGATCTCATACTATCGATAGAGGGAGATTTAACATTAGGCCAACGTTGGGACGCCTCCCAGATCAACGCACGGACAAAACTTCAACTCTCCGCCGCTCTGTTAAAATCGTTTGTTCTCATCGACGCATTCTTAGGCCCGGGAAAGCAAGCGGATGGCAGCTATCTTTTTGACCTTCAAGGCCCTCTTACGGCCCCCAACCCCGTTCCTGTAACAGCAGGCGCAGCTAAGTAGGACCATGGACTTCGAAAACCTTCTTGAAAATCAGCTCGAAAGGATTCTGAACGATTCGCCCCAAAACCTCACGCAAGCGATAAGGTACAGTCTTTTGGCCCCCGGGAAAAGAATTCGGCCCCGTCTGGTTCATGCTTCAGCAAAGCTCCTGGGGCTACCGGAGCAAGCCTCCAATCCCATTGCGCTGGCGATAGAAATGTTTCACTGCTTCACACTCATTCATGACGATTTGCCCTGCATGGATGATGATGATTTTCGAAGAGGAAAACCTTCGAACCACAAAGTCTTTGGCGAAGCCATTGCACTGCTTGCGGGTGACTCCCTCATGGCACTCGCTGCAGAAACCTTGCTCGAAGCTCACTCTTTTGTCAAAAACGAGCCTTTTATGAAGGGAATGCGTCGTTTTCTAGAAGTGGCAGGTCCTCGCGGAGTGATGGGGGGACAAGCGCAGGAAAGTTTACTCCATGCGGACTCCCCGCTTAGCAGGTTGCGCCTGATGCATCAGAAGAAAACGGGAGTCTTGTTCTCTGCCTCCGTCTTGATTCCAAAGGATTTTACCGGAATCGAAGACGCCTCCTCGCAGGGGCAGGCGCTCATTGTTTTTTCCGCGGCTCTGGGCGAAGCTTTTCAAGTCGCCGACGATCTCGAAGACCTTCTGAGCACGCCTCTGAAGGAGCTTCAAGACTCATCCATTCACATTCTGCACTATCTCACGGCTGAGGATGCGAGAACTCAGACACTCATACGCCTCGACGCTGCGATGGAAGGCTTGTCCAAAATCTATGGTGAACAAGCTCATGAGCTGATTGCAGTGGGTAAGGAAGTCAGAAATAAGCTATGAAACCTAGGCGCAAAAAATCCTGTCGCGTCCTATGGGTTACGGACCCATGGAACCGCATGGACCATCCCCGCGACACATCCCTGAGACTTGCGCAAGAGTCGTTGCACCTGGGACACGAAAACTATTGGTGCAACGGCCGCACGGTTAGGCTCGCGGGTAATCAAATCCTTCTTCAAGCTCAGCGGATTCTCGGCATTGAGCCCGCTCGGACCAAAGAGTCCTTTAAAATGGATGAGGTTCAGTCTATTTCTCCAGATTTTTTTTCTAGCATCCAATATCGCACCGATCCCCCGGTCGACCTCGCCTACCTGCATCCACTTCAACTGCTTGCACTCGGAGTCAAGCGTGGCACAGAGATCGTCAATCCACCGAAAATCATTTTCTCTCAATCCGAGAAGATCTTTGCTCTACCGCTGAAAGAAATTTTTCCCAAGAGCTGTGTTTCTTCGCAGTGGGAACTCCTAAGAGAATTTGGCCACGGATTGGGAAAAACCGTTCTCAAGCCGCTCCACCAAGCCCAGAGCAAGGGAGTCGCTCTTCTAGAATGGACGACTGACACGGAAAACGAATGCCAAGAACAGCTATCAAAAGCTACCCTGGACTTTTCATGCCCCGTTTTGCTTCAGGAATACTTACCGGGCATTTCCGAGGGCGAACAACGACTTTGGTTCCTCGATGGAAAGTTGATCGCGATCGCAAGAAAACTTCCGCTTCAGGGCGATTTTAGAGTCAATATTGATCGCGGCAGTGGACTAGCCGCAACAACGCTCAATGCAAGAGAAAAAAAAGCAGTTCCACTGCTTTCAAGATTTCTCAAATCCCACAAAATCCGGCTTGCTGCGATTGATCTGATTGAAGGCCTGGTCACGGATTTCAATTTTACCAGCCCGGGCCTAATCACCCAGATGGAGACAATCACAGGCGAAAACCTTGCACGAAGAATCATGAAGCAACTCGAAAAGCCTGCTCACTTTTGAGCCGGCATTGAAGGGGGCGCTGAAAGTACCGGTGCAGGCCCTAAACCCGGTATCAAATTCACGCCAGGGACCAGGCGCATCTGGTCGCGGAACTCACCCGGTAAAGTCCCCAACTCATTCAACACGTCCCCCCCTACTCGCCACACATCCGCAGGCGCAGTTGTAAACTTTTCTTGAAGTCTTCCCGGCAACTGCAGGCCGAGCTCAATCACGTTGGGATTGTGTTCTCCAGGTTTCCACTCTTTTACCAGTGATCGAGGAAGCCCTGCGTCCGACAGATAGAAGGGGTCAGGGAAGAAGCCGGCCTGCGGCGGCCGTTTCTCGGGAGGAATCAGATCAAAAGCGCGCAAGAACCGCCCGATATCAATTCCAGCGGTATAGATAAAGTTGCGATATTCACGAGCCTTATCGACTCCCCACCCTAAATTGACGAACCACAAATTAAGATCTACCGCGCCCGTGAAGTGCATCCGATCCCCGTACCCGGCAGTACGCGAACTCTCAAAGTAACTCCCCAAATGAAGGTACGCCTTGTAATACTTAAAATCCGCAGCCGTATAGGCCAGACCCACCCGCGGCTGAGCCGTCCAGCGGGCCCCGACCGTTTTACTATCATCACTCATGAGGGCCGTGTTCTCCATCGACCCCATAAAATACATTCCAGCTGAGGCTCTAAATACGCGATTTGGAATCCACGCCCCCCCAAACGCCAACCGTTGGGGCGTTTGAACAGGTTGATAAAAATTCTCCACCCCTCGCCCTGGCTGATCCGCCGCCTCAAATGACTGGCGAAGCGGCGAAATATAACTCACTCCGAGCAGTCCGCGCTTGGGCAGTTGAACCAACCCACCCAAAGTAAAACCCAAAGCATAGACGTCCTTCGTAAAAACACTCGCGCCGCTAACCACGGTATCCTCCGGAAAGCCCATCGACTCACGAGCCTGGCTCAAAGCCAAAGCCCCGCCCAAAGAAAACCGATTATCCCAGAAGGTGCGGGCCACTGCCCAGCGGTATTCCCAGATCTTCAACGAAACATCAATTCGATCTCCTCCAACACTTCCGAATCGAAACCGATCAGCTTCCTCTTGGGGCGACCACAATGAGAAACCAAACCCCCAAGGGTAGGGCGTCGCCATTAACGAATAGTTGTTCGAAGAAACCATTGCAAGATAAGGCTGAACAAAGCCGTCTTGGATAACATTGCCTGAGAATTGAATACCGTTGCTATCGGCAGTCATCGCAAGGCCAGCGGGATTATCAATCACCCCGACGTAACTATCGGCCAAGCCGACCATGGCACCTGCCATTCCCACGGTGCGCAGATCCCCCCGAACCGTGTTTGCGAAGCCCGCATAGCTTTGAGTTCTCTTCGTATAGGGAAGAACGTCATCGGCTCTTGAGAAATGCGAAATCAAACTGAGAAAAAAAAATCCGAAAAACACAACTTAATCTCAAAGCGGAAATAATTCTGAAATCGGCTGCTGCACCAAATGCTGCACGTCGCGTGCGAGCGTCAAAATCTCAGGATCGCAAATCATCGAAACAATGGGGCTGGAATTTCCATCGACAGCTAGGTCCTGGTGCTGACTCACGGTCTCTTGCTTGAAGCTTTTCAGCGCCCCTTCTTTACGCAGCTCGCGAATGCGCTTCTTCGCGCCCTCGATCGAATAGCGCTCTTCATAAAGAAGATGCTTAATCATCAATACGGTTTCGACATCTGTTCTTCGATATACACGCTGTCCGGAGGTAGATTTCTCCGGAGCAATTATCGGGAACTCAGATTCCCAATAGCGCAAGACGTAGGGTTTAATCCCTAAGAGTTCAGCGACATCCCCAATCCGAAAAAAAAGCCGATCGGGAATCTGAACTTTATTCGTCATCTCCATCATCATCGTCGTCATCTTTCTTTCCATGATGGAACGAATCTGGCTGAACGGGTTTGCCCTCAAGACTTGCATTGACTTCCGCACGCAAAACTTGAGAGGGCCTAAAGGTCAGCACCCGACGTGCGCTGATCTCAATGCTTTCACCTGTTTGTGGGTTTCGTCCAACTCTTGGGCGCTTCTCGCGCACCACAAAATTTCCGAAACCAGAGATTTTTATTTTCTGACCCTGGGCCAATGTGCCCTTGATGGTGTCAAAAACCATTTCTACAAGATCAGCGGCTTCCTTCTTGGAAAATCCAACCTTCTCGTAAAGCGCCTCAACGATATCTGCCTTCGTCATCGCCACGATTCTCTTCTCCTCCTTAAAAAGACATCACTGCAACTTAACTTCTTAACTGAACCCCAAGCTCCTTTTTCCATGATTCTAGGATCTTGGCAGATGCCGCTTCAACCTCTGATTCCTGAAGGCTGCGCGTTTCTTCATAAAAGATAACCCTAACTGCGACACTTGTCATCCCCTGAGCGACCTGTTTTCCACGATAAATGTCGAATATCTTTGAAACCTTTGCCAAAGGACGCCCCGCCTTCAAGGCGACCTGGGTCAATTTATCAGCCGTAACCGATTCCCCCACGAGCAAAGCAAAATCCCGCTCCATCGTAGGAAACTGCGGCCAAGCCTTAAATACAGGGTTCGCAGTCACTGGACGTGAGAGTTTTGCGATCACTGCCCAATCCAGCTCCCCAATCCAAAGGGCGCCACGCGCTTTGAGCGCCAAATTCTTGGCGGGATGTAGAAGCCCGATTACCCCGGCTCGATCCTTTCCGATCAAAATCTCGGCCGCCTGACCGGGATGAAAAAGATGAGATAGCCCACCCCAGCCCTCACTCAGAGCGTGAATCCGAACCCCCTTGGTTCCGAGCCCCAAAAATAAGCGCTCCACCACGGCTTTTAGGTCGAAGAAATCAATCTCTCCCTGATCCTGCTGCAAACCACCCGAAGTTCGAGAGCCCGCAAGAAGGAACGCCAACTTCCAGCTCGCTTGCACTCCCGTTTCATTGCCGGCCTGATCGGAAGCTACAGACGCATGCCCAGGAAGGAGAGAAAACGTCGGACGAAGCTCAAACAATCGAATGGGTAAAACTTCAGAACCGAAATGATGATTCCAGTTGCCCAAGGCGCTGTGAATTAAGCCGGGGATAAGCGAGGGGACCAGGAACTCATGATCCTCACTCAAGGGATTGATCACTTTCACATTTGATTCAAGCCCGAACTCTTCAAGTCGCTTCTTGCCGCAAAACGCAAAATTTACGCATTCACAAAGCCCCTGAGCTGCCAAAAGATCCTTGGCAATCCCCTGCAGCTCAAACCCCTGCCGAGAAACCGAAACACCAATCGAACGAGGAGCCGAACTCAGCCGCGGAATCGTCTCTTCGATCTTGTCGTAACCCAAAGCTCTTGCGATTTCTTCAGCAAGATCCTCTTTGATTCTCAGATCCAGGCGATACGAGGGCGGGACGACCTTCCAACCGCCCTGAGGCAAATGCTCAACCCGACACTCCAGCCCCTCAAAAATTCTCTGCGCCTCTTCGGAACTCACTTTCATCCCAAGAAACTGCCCAAAATACCGGGGATCACATTGAATCTCAGGTAATCCCTTTTGAGCGTTCGGCCCTTTGGCAATCTCTGCAGCAGCCACTCGTCCACCCGCAAGAGCAAGCACGAGTTCAACGAACCGCTCCATCGTTGCACCGAGACCTTGAGGATCTACACCGCGTTCAAAACGATGAGAGGCTTCCGTCTTCTTCAAATGGCACGAAGAAGCTCGCCTGACCAGCACAGGATCAAACTCTGCACACTCCAGATACACTCGCGATGTCGAATCAGATACTTCTGAGTTTCCACCACCCATGACGCCCGCTAATCCGATCGCACGCTCGAGATCCTTGCTATCAGCAATAACGAGCTCTTCACCCGTGAGTTTCACAGAGGTACCATCCAAGAGTGGAAGATCATCTCCTGCGTGCGCCAATCGCACCCCAAGCTGGCCTCCTTGAATCTTATCCGCATCGTACGCATGGACCGGGTGACCGGTTTCCCAAAGTACCAGGTTACTCGCATCAACCACGTTGTTAATCGTGCGTGCCCCGAGGGCTTCAAGGCGTTTCACCACCCAGACGGGAGAGGGTGCGATTTTCACTCCCTCAATAGTGCAGCCAAAAAACTGGGGAGCTTTCTCACCGGCATTCAGAGAAATTTGAATCGGCCCTTTTCCCAACCCCTGAGCCTTGCCAAAACTATCTGCGAGCACTCGATTGGGCTTCACTCCGAGCGCAGCACCAACCTCGCGCGCAATCCCAAAATGTCCTAAACAATCCGCGCGATTCGCCGTCAGTTTCAGAGTCAAAGTCGTATCATCCCGACCCAAAATCTTCGCTAGATGCACGCCGAGCGCCGTCTCGGCGGGCAAAATCAGAATGCCATCGGCTTTTTCTTTCAAACCAAGCTCTTCTTCGGAGCAGAGCATTCCGTTGGAAACCACGCCGCGAATCTTGCTCAACTCAATCTTCAAACCATTGGGGAGTTTGGCGCCAATTTGAGCCAAGACGACTTTATCGCCGGCCTTCATATTTTGCGCCCCACAGACGATCTCCAGCGGATCGCCCTGCCCAAGACTCACTTTACACAAACTCAAACGATCCGCCTGAGGATGAGGGTTTCGCTCTAGAATCTGAGCACTCACCACGTTATCAAAACCGGTGTCCTGTCGCTCGATAGACTCTACTTCAAGTCCTCGTTTCGTCAAAAGCTCTCCAAGCTTTTCCGCACGCACGGCTGGAGTCGCTCCGAGCGTCGACATATCCACCAATTCGCTAAGCCAATTAAAGGAAATTTTCATAATTTTCTCAAAACTGGGACAAGAAACGAACGTCCCCATCAAACATCAATCGAAGATCCGGAATCTCATGCAAAAGCATCGCAACGCGCTCAATACCAATTCCAAAGGCAAAACCCGAAAGCCCGTCTCGCTGATAAGCATCACCATATCCAACGGCTTCAAAAAGCCTCGGATGAACCATGCCCGCGCCTAAGATCTCAATCCAGCCACTCCCTCGACATATTCGGCAGGTCGGTGAAACTTTCGTTCGGCACATAAAACAACTTACATCGACTTCTGCCCCGGGCTCAACGAAAGGAAAATAACTCGGACGAAGCCTGATCTTAGTTTCCGCCCCAAAAAGCTCCCGCGCGAAGAAACTCAGCGTCCCTTTAAGGTCGCTCATCGTGACTCCACGATCAATCCAAAGACCCTCGATCTGATGAAACATCGGAGAATGAGTCGCATCACTGTCGTTGCGATAAACGGCGCCCGGACTCAAAATTCGAACCGGCCAGGATTCAGATTTCATGGTACGAATTTGAACCGGCGTGGTGTGGGTTCGCAGAACGACTCCCGGCCCCGCAAAAAAGGTATCTTGCATGTCGCGTGCAGGATGATCCGCCGGAATATTCACGGCATCGAAATTCAAGTATTCAGTCTCAACTTCGGGTCCCGTATTCAGATCAAACCCGATCCGAGAAAATATTTTCACGAGTTTCCGAGTCGTTTGCGTAATCGGATGCAAACTCCCACGATGTGGCATCCGCGAGGGAAGAGAAACATCAATGCGCTCTTCTCGTATTTTGGCGTCAAGCACGCCCTTCTCTAGTGCCAGCTTGCGCGCGTCTAGCGCCGCCTCGATTTTCTTTTTCCATTCATTGGCAGCAGCACCGATGACGGGACGCTCTGCGGGCGAGACCACACCAAGACCCTTGAGGATCTCGCTCAAAGCGCCCTTCTTTCCCAATACACGAATCCGTACCTCGCCGAGTGCTGCAAGTGTTTCAACTTGCGCAACATCGATAAGCGTTTGCTCTCCGATCCGCTTCAGACTTTCGATAATCATCTCTGGCTCGATTCTACGATAAAACCGCCCCAGAAGAGGGCATATTTATCGGGCTGGTGCTAAGGCGCGAACCTGCTCAACAATCGTTGAAAACCCAAAAGGATCAACGATCGCGATATCCGAAAGGACCTTGCGGTCCAAACGAATCTCCGCTTTTTTCAAAGCACAGACAAGTCGACTGTAGCTGATACCGTTTGCTGAAGATGCGGCCGAAAGACGCGCGATCCAGAGCTGACGGAAATCTCGCTTTTTCGCCTTGCGATCACGATAGGCATAAATGCCTGCGCGATCTACTGCTTCAGCAGTACGCTTAAATTTATTCTTGCGACCAAGGACAAAACCTGAGGCCTTTTCTAGAACTTTATTGTGACGACGACGGCGTTTAAATCCACGTTTTGCGCGAGGCATGTGTACTCCTTATTATCGCGAACCGTAAGGCAAGCACTCCTCGACGTGTTTTACGTCGCCGGAGAAAACATACCCGCCCGCTCTCAATTTCAACTTGCGAGCGGAACTTTTGTTACCCAAATTGTGGCGCTTATGTGTGCGCTTGAATTTGACTTTACCTGTTGCTGTAAAAGAAAAGCGCTTTGCGGCAGCCTTCTTAGTCTTCATCTTCATTGTAAAAGCCCCTATTAGATTCTGTAAGGTAAGGAACGTACTCTAGCCGCCCCCCCTTCGTCAAGAATTTGTACCACGGAAATTCAATTTTTCCGATTCTACCTACCCTTGGGTCTCCGAAGGATCCTTCTTTGGAGTAATAATAATCTTCGGACCAATCGTGATCGTACCCGCCTTTTTGGCAGTACCGGGAGCCAGAACCATGATGAGTTTCTTGCCTTCAAGTTTAGGGGGGGCCTCAATCATCCCTACATCCTTCACAAGTTCAACAAGCTGATTCATCATCCTAAAACCCTGATCCACATAAGTGATTTCACGGCCCCGGAACATGATGGTGATCTTAGCCTTGTCCCCATCAATGAGGAATTGCCTGACGTTCTTGAATTTATAATCAAGATCATGGGAATCCGTCTGAGGGCGAAGCTGAACTTCCTTCACCTTGATGACGGTCTGCTTTTTCTTAGCTATGTGCTCTTTTTTCTTCTTTTCGTACTTAAACTTGCCGTAATCGCAGATTTTACAGACAGGGGGGGAAGCGTTTGGGGAAACTTCCATGAGATCCAAACCCTTATCGCGCGCCATTTGCAGCGCCGCGTGAGTTGGAACAACTCCGACCTGACCGCCGACTTCGTCGATCAAACGAACTTGAGGCACACGAATGCGCTCGTTGATCCGATGTTCGTCTTTATTTGGATTTACAAGGGGGGCTCGCGGAAAGCGAGGACGTGGAAAAGATGGGCCTGGTGGGAAACCTGAGGGTGGTGGAAAATTCATTCGTTTTTTAGTAAAAAACCTCCAATTTCGCTTAAGGAATACCGAAGGTCTGTCGCCGTGTCAAGTGACCCGGTGCTAAGTACCGCGGCAATTCTGCTTTTGCCGCGGTACCAAGACCAAAACCTTCTATAGCTCGCCAATTCGACGGCTAATTCGCAGCAGAAGCCGACGCACCCGCTGAGCTTTTGCCTTTTTTAGTTACTTTGGCGACTTTCTTGTGCGGAGCAGCCTTCTTGGAGACCTTTCCGCCCTTTTTTGTCGCTTTCTTCACTTTCTTCAAAAGACTCTCAAACTCCTTGCGCTGAGAAACAACAAGCTTCCGAAGCTTATTCACTTCTCCAGGAAGAGACTTTTGAAAACGCTCCAGCTCTTTGCGCTCGCGTTCCAAGAAAGTTCTCACCTTCCCGACGTCTGCAGAAAGAAGCTTCTTTACCTCTTTACCCTGCTTTTCAGCGTATTTACGAGCCTCATCAATCCAGCCTTTATTCTTGACCAAATTCTGAAGGCGCCCTTGCGCTGCTTTAAGATTCTCAACAACTTTACCGAGTTCAGTATTCATAATTCCAATAATTCCTTTCTTCATCCAGATTCCCGTTTCGACAAAAAGTTATGCCCCAAAAGGCCCAAAAAACACCGCGACTACCACAATACCACTAAGTAGAAATAGCATTATTTGGCAGTTGCCGCAATTCAAGTTTCCCAGTGCTTAGAAATCGGCACTCTACGCCCCACTCCAAAAGCTTTGGAACTCACTTTCAGAACGGGGGCGGCCTGCCTTCGCTTGTATTCATTGCGTTCTACAGTGCGCAGCACTTCGCTCACCCAACCCTGTTTCTGAGACTTTGCCTTTTGACCCATTTTGCTTTCAATTTCGGAAACCGCCATGCCCTTTTCAATGTAATCAAGAAGCACCTCATCCAAGAATTCATAAGGCGGCAACGTGTCTTGATCCGTTTGATTGGGGCGCAGCTCCGCAGAAGGAGCCTTGGTAATACTGCGATTTGGAATGGGATTTCCATAAACCCCATTGAGATGATGAGCAAGCTCATAGACACGGGTTTTGAGTAAATCCCCGATTGGAGCGAGCGCTCCAGCCATGTCCCCATAAAGCGTACAATAGCCCATAGCGATCTCGGATTTGTTCCCAGTCGTCAGCGTTAATGCGGAGTAATGATTCGCGAGCGTCATCAAGATGACGCCGCGAAGCCTTGTTTGCAAATTTTCAAGCGCAATCGGCGCCAGGACTCCACCGCGAGGCTCGGCAATTTCGCGGCTCATCGCAGAAAATAGAAATTTGATAGGCCTAACTTCAAATCGAATTCCTAGATTTTTCGCCAACGCTTCGGCGTCCTCGAGGCTATGCCCAGAAGAGACCTGGCTGGGCATGGCAAGACCCAAAACGTTTTGAGGGCCCAATGCCTTTGCAGCGAGCACCGCGACCACGGCCGAATCAATTCCTCCACTCAAACCCAAAATGGCAGTCTTAAAACCCGTTCTCAGAAAATACTCACGAATCCCCGTAACAAGGGCGCGTCCAAATATTTCAAGTTCTAGAGGCCGCTCATCCTCCCGGGCTGATGCCTCAGGAGATTCCCAAACGCAAGCGCCAGACTCAAAATCGATATCAATCACACCGAAAGAATTCTTAAAAAACGGTAGCCGCCCCGAAAGCGCACCATCGGCATTCAGCGCAAAAGATCCCCCGTCAAAGAGAATCTCATCAGTCGCCCCGACTTGATTTACGTACACCAAAGGCGCATTCAACATACGGGCCGCATCTTTATGGAGCGTTTCTCGGCGAAGGCTCTTTTCCATGACATAAGGACTCGCCGATAGCGAAATCACGAGCTCAGCATGTTCTTTACGATAAATTTCCAGCGGATCGCGACTATAAAGCTTTCGTCCAAACGCCGTATCGTTCCCCCAAAGATCCTCACAAATTGCAAAAGCAATACGACGCCCATCACACTCCCAAAGCGTGTTTTTCTTGGCGGGTTCAAAATAGCGAGCTTCATCAAAAACGTCATAGGTGGGAAGCAATGTCTTGGCCTGTCTGAAGACCCGTTTGCCGTTTTCCAGCACGGTCAAAACATTTTGTGCGGGCTTTCCCTCATCTGAAGGATTTTTTGAGACATGCCCCACCACCAATGCACATTGCTGGTCACGAGTTACCGCAAGCAGCTCCTCAACGGCGGCCTCGTTCCGCTCAAAAATCTCGGGGCGCTCAATGAGATCAAGCGGCGGATATCCACAAACAGCAAGCTCAGGGGTCAAAAGCAAACGGGCCTGTTTTGAACAGGCCCGTTTATAGGCTTCTTTGATTTTTTTGACATTCGCCTCAAACGCCCCAATGACAGGATCGATCTGAGCGATTGCGATTTTCAAAGGATATCCCGTCTCAAATTAGAAACGTTTTTGAAGCTCTGCTTTATCAAAGAAATAAGCGATTTCGCGTTCCGCAGACTGCAAGCTATCGGACCCATGACATGCATTGGCTTCTAGGCTGTCAGCAAAATCTTTCCGAATCGTACCGGGAAGCGCCTTCGCAGGATCCGTTGCACCCATAATCTCGCGTCCGAGACTGACAGCGTTTTCGCCCTCTAGGCAAAACAAAAGAACAGGACCACTGGTCATGAACTGCACCAGGCTTTGAAAAAATGGGCGCTCCTTATGTTCGATATAAAAGCCTTCGGCTTTTTCACGCGTAAGACGCGTAAACTTTGCCGCCGCAATGCGGAGCCCACGTTTTTCAAAACGTGTCAGGACTTCTCCCACCACATTCTTCATCACCGCATTAGGTTTCACGATCGAAAAAGTTCTCTCAATAGCCATAAAAAATCCCTCCGTTAACGTTTGTCCAACTAATTAGCTCAAATCCATTCAGATTGAAAGTGCTACTTTCTCAGGGCTTTAGCCATCGTAGATCCAAGATCCGCGGGGCTTCGAGAAACATGCACACCGGCAGCTTCTAGAGCCGTAAATTTTTCGGCAGCCGTTCCTTTGCCTCCCGAAATAATCGCGCCCGCGTGACCCATGCGTTTACCGGCAGGGGCCGAAGCTCCCCCAATAAAACCGACCACAGGTTTCTTGAATTCACGCTTAATGTAGTCGGCTGCTTCTTCTTCAGCCGTACCGCCGATTTCACCAATCATGACGACGCCGTGAGTTTCAGAGTCTCGATTGAAGGCTTCTAAGACATCAATGAAATTCGTTCCATTGATCGGATCGCCCCCGATACCTACACAAGTACTCTGACCAATCCCCAGTTGGGTAAGCTGAAACACGGCTTCATAAGTCAAAGTCCCAGAGCGCGATACGACGCCAATGTGTCCGGGCTTATGAATGTGTCCTGGCATGATCCCGATCTTGCATTGGCCGGGAGTGATGATCCCCGGACAGTTGGGTCCGATGAGTCTGGATCTACTATTTTGGAGCTGGCGCTTCACAGCCAGCATGTCACGGACAGGAATCCCTTCCGTAATGCACGCAATGACTTCGATTCCCGCATCCATCGCTTCGCAGATCGCATCGGCAGCCCCTGGAGGCGGCACGAAAATCATGGTAGCATTCGCACCGGTCTTCTTCACCGCTTCTTCAACGGTATCGAATACAGGAAAACCCTCGTGGGTTTGTCCGCCACGGCCCGGGGTAACGCCGCCGACGACCTGCGTGCCGTAATCACGGCAGCCGATGGAGTGATAGGTTCCTTGAGAGCCGGTGAGGCCCTGGCAAATCAACTTTGTATTTTTTCCAACCCAAATTGACATGATCGTAACTCCTTAATTGCCTTTAGCGGCTGCAACGACTTTTTTAGCCGCATCCGTAAGTTCTGTTGCTGCATTAATCTTAAGCCCTGAATTTGCAAGAAGCTCTTTGCCCTTCTCGACATTCGTGCCTTCAAGTCTGACCACCAATGGGACCTTAAGCGAAAGCTCACGGGCAGCGGCGATAATCCCCTCAGCGATCACATCACACTTCATGATACCGCCGAAGATATTCACCAGAATCGCCTTCACGGCAGGGTCTTTTAAAATGATCTTAAACGCCGCCGAAACTTTTTCCTTTGTTGCGCCACCGCCCACATCAAGGAAGTTTGCAGGGTCGCCCCCATGGAGTTTAATAATGTCCATTGTCGCCATCGCAAGGCCTGCGCCGTTGACGAGACAACCGATGTTGCCCGAAAGCGCAATGTAGGACAGGTCGTATTTGGACGCTTCGACATCTGCCGCATTCTCTTCGAGAAGGTCGCGCATTTCAACAATTTCGGGATGCCGGAACAAACCATTGTCATCAAAATTAATTTTCGCGTCCAATGCAACCAAGGCGCCATTCTTGGTCAAAATGAGCGGATTGATCTCGACCTGCGAGCAATCACTTTGAACGAAACAGTTATAGATTCCTCTGAAGAACCCGACGGCTTCTTTGGTTTGCGCTGGAGTCAACCCCAAGGACTTCGCAAGCTTCCGACCGTGAAAGGGCTGAAATCCCGTAACCGGACTCACCGCGACTTTGCAAATTTTTTCAGGGGATTTATGTGCGACTTCTTCGATCTCCATCCCGCCTTCAGTTGAAGCCATCATCACGATGCTCGAGAGCGCGCGATCAATCACAATGCCGAAATAAAGTTCACGGGCAATCTCGGAACCTTCTTCGATCCACAATTTATGAACTTTCTTACCTTCGGTGCCGGTCTGTGGTGTCACCAAGGTTTTGCCCATGATTTCTTGAGCGGCAGCCTTCACGGCTGTGAGGTCCTTGCAAACTTTTACGCCACCGGCTTTACCGCGGCCGCCTGCGTGAATTTGAGCCTT
>JBBCAV010000155.1:0-8383 GCA_051382305.1 Bdellovibrionota bacterium FG-2 | reverse complement strand
AGTAAATGAAGTTAAATAGTTTTGAGGAAGCACAGAATAGGGAATAACCCCTAGGGATAGAAACCCTTTGTTTGTGGATAAGTGAGGCTTAGCGGGAATCCATAGGGTTATCAATGAGCTATCAATATATGGAAAAGCGATCAAAACAGTGGGGACCCGGGAAGCGGAGTTTTTAGGAGAGAAAACAGGGTCTAGAGATGGAAAGAGGGACTCCCGAGATCAAGATATGAACATATCAACAGACGGGAGGGACCTTTTGAGAGAGATGTGAACAGCTGTCCTGGGGGGGCAAATGTTGATAACAGGGATAATTTTTAGTCGTTTGATATTATTAGATATTTTATTAAATATTCTATGGACAGATGTGTGAATAGATGTGGGATTCATGGATCTCCTCGATACAGCGTTCATATGAACGCACATATGATTCAGTGGGTTACCAACATATCGTTTAAGGCCCTCTAAGAGTTTGACGATAAGGAAGTGTGAGAATTTATGGAGTTCAAGCATGGCGTAAATTAGCGGTCCTTGGTTTGCTCATTTGGGCCTGCGCAAACTTGGCCTGGGCGAGCAATGAGGCGGATCGCGAGGCCGGCGAGTTCATCCAGCAATTCGGGGAAATACGAATAGGAATCACTAAGGCCCCTGGAAACGGACATCAAGCCTACGCCATCACAGTTATGAAGAAGTTAAGGGAACTTGGTTTCAATGGGGTCTTCGAAGTTTTTTATGATCCTGCCGTAAAAGGGAAACTGGAATTTTTGATTCCTGGATTCAATCCAGAGGGCTCCGAAGTTCAAAAACTTTCAGGCCTTGGCCGCCTAACGGCAATAGAATGGAAAGAGGGCTGGCAAAGGGGCCAATCTACCGGGCTTGACGCAAAAGTAAGTCCGAGTGGAAAAAAGCGGGTGGCTCTAGGAATTATGGGTGGGGATGATCTGAAGATTACTCCTGAGCAGCTCAATGTTGATGGGCTCATTCGGGTTCAGCCAACGGGATGGAATATGGGAACAGTCGCGCTAAGGGGACAAATTCCGGATATTTGGAAGGATTTAAGTGGTGCCAAGCTTCTTCCAAATCACGTAAAGGCGACGCAATTTAAGACCCCCGAGGAGTTTCTTCGAAATGAATTGGGTGGATCTGCTAAATACAGGGCAAAAACTCCAGGACTTCAGTCGCTCCTTGAGAATATGGAGCAGCTCGAAATGATGGCCGCATATGGTTTGAGTTTTTCGGAAGGGCCAAAAAAGCTCGCGAACATCCTTGCCGGAATTGAAGGCGCGCGACGACTTCATCCTGAGCGATTTAGGGGGCCTGTGGTGATTCCACTTCTTTCCAGTTTTAACGAAGCTGAGTGGGCACAGTTTCACGGGTTTTTGGAGCACCTTCCAGAAGTGAAGGCGGTGGTGACGGTTCAAGGAACCTCGGACAGCGGCATCTCTCACACTATTGAGTCTTTGAAGGGCAGTGAAATTCTCGTCATGCCCGTGGGAGCAGTTACGCAAAACGTCTGGAATGTGCTGGTTGAAAGAAGCACGTTGCCGCCGATAATATCGGGTACTACCGGGAGGGATTTTGCAAAAGCGCGGGGGCGGCCGTATTTTAATACGGTTACCATTAGGGAACTGGAAATGCCGAGCAAGGTAGAGGCAGTGAAAAGTGCTATCTTAGCGGCCCATGCCGGAATGATTGCTGACATCACGGTCAAGGAAAGTCGCGATAAGCCATTGCAAGACCTTTCCAAGTATATTGCCGAATCCATGGAATCCTCGTCAGAAGTGAGTCGAGCATTTGCCGAAGCGGGGAATGTGACGAGGCAGTTGCCGGATAAAGTAAGCGTTTCACTTATAGAGGCGAAGAAATTTTTTGAGGCGGCGCTAAAGATTGATGTCGCGCCGGCAGCGCGAGAGGGGCGCTGTCTTCGGGAGGGTGTGGCTAAGCTTCTGGGGGAGAAGTGAGGGCGTGGGCGCCGCGCGGCATCACCATTCCGAGCGGACGTGTGGATATTTACGAATCAGCAGGTCTGCGGTCAGGATCACGGCCTTTTCCACTCGAGCGGTTGCGACAATGATCTGGTCTGCGGGGTCA
This sequence comes from Bdellovibrionota bacterium FG-2, assembly GCA_051382305.1. GTDB lineage: Bacteria > Bdellovibrionota > UBA1018 > UBA1018 > UBA1018 > CAIRTR01. Next base: position 6,295 of record JBBCAV010000155.1, on the reverse strand, counting down.
TCATGAAAGGGTTGTGGAAGCTGCGTAGATTGCCACGAAATTTCCGGTGATAGCTCAACCACTCTTAATGAAGGGATGTCTAACGCGGCCTGGATCCAGTCTCTGCCATCACAGGCAAAGGTAAGGCGCTTTTTCTCGAGAAGTTTTGAAACCTCCCATACCGAAATACTAGAAAGAAGAAGTTCGTCATATTGGGCGTCTTGAATAAGCTTGAGAACGCGCGGGGAGAGCGCTTTGGGTTTTGAGTTCCACCAGATCCAGACATGAGTATCGAGGAGAAACGTCATTCCGCAGCTTTCCAAAGTCGTGAACCCAATGGGGTCATAACATCATCTTCAGCGAGCAGGGCGTCCGCGAGGAGGCCGGGTTGCGGCTTCTTTTTTGGGGCAGCAATAGGAACAACTTCAGCAATCGGTTTGCCTCGTTTTGTCACGATGATACTCTCACGATCTCGAGCCACCTTTTCTAAAAGGCCGAGTGATTTTGCTTTGAATTCACTTACAGAGTAGGACTTTTTAGGCATGGTTCTACCATTTTACTATAGTCAGACTATATGGTCAAATTACGTTTAACGGTTTCTGCTTCTTAGCCGTTCAGCGGCTATCCTGAGCCACAGTGGGTCAAACGCTATTACGCAAAACCACATATTGGCGGTAGGAGTCTAGCCAAGCAGCACTTTCGACTAATTGGAATCCAAGCTGCTCTATAAAAATTCGCCGCATATCTTCCATTGACCAATCGGCCTGATGAAACATGTGTCGCGCACGTTTATCCGCAAAAGGAATGATAAAGAGCAGGCCGTTTGGCCTTAGTCGGGCCTTTATGTTTCGGGCGGCAGAAAACAGCTTTTGTTCCATCACTATATGCTCAATTACATCAACATTGATGTCTGCTGAACCGATCTCTCCAATAAGACGAGGCATCATAATCCTTCCCTCGGCGGTACTTGAGAGGATCCAACAAAAGTTTTCTAATAAAAAGCTTCGAAAAACCGATGGGATTTGCAGTGAAATCCCTAAAAAGGTCAACAAGTTCTTTAACCAGACCCATATTTATTTCTCCTTAAATTTTAAAATCTGGATTCTATGTAAATGGTCCTACCGCTTCGGCGCGTTCTTCAGCACGTAATCCGTCACTTCTTGTAGTGAGGCCCCAGGCGTAAACACCATATGAACGCCCTGAGATTTCAGGGTCACGATATCTTCGTCAGGAATAATTCCACCCACCAAGAAAAGCGCATCCGTAAGCCCCGCCTTCTTCACGCCTTCAACAACCTCAGGGACGAGCGCATTGTGAGCGCCAGAGAGAATACTTAGCCCCACCACATGAACATCTTCATCGATTGCCGCCTTAATGATCATCTCAGGCGTTTGATGAAGGCCGGTGTAGATTACCTCAAAACCGGCGTCGCGAAGGGCGCGGGCAATGACCTTGGCGCCGCGGTCATGACCATCGAGGCCAGGTTTTGCAATGAGAACGCGAATTTTCTGCGGGCTATTTTGAGACATTAGAAACTTCCTCCATCACGATAAATTCCATAAACGCCGCGAAGTGTGTCACAAACCTCTTGAAGAGTCGCATGGGCCTTAACGGCCGCTATGATAGGCTCGACCATATTTTTTCCAGCCTGAGCAGACTCTTTCACCAGGCGCATGGTCTGCTTGTAGTCTTGTTTTGAACGTTTCCGGCGAAGCTCAGCGAGCCTTTGAATTTGATCTTTTTCGACGGTGCGGTCGATGTACAAGGTTTGAATAGCGCTTTTGCCTTCTTGCACCTGATACTTGTTCACGCCGACCATGACTTTTTGTTTTTGTTCCATCAACTTTTGGAACTGATACGCGCTGTTGGCGATCTCAGACTGCGGGAAGTTCTGCTCAATCGCTTTCGCAATCCCGCCCATATCGTCAATGCGTTTAATAAGGGCCAGGGCTTCGCGCTCCATGCGATTGGTGAGTGTTTCAACATAATAGGATCCCGCAAGCGGATCTATGACATTTGCCACCCCACTTTCTTCGGCAATAATTTGTTGCGTTCGCAGTGCAATCATCACCGACGCGTCGGTAGGGAGCGCCAGCGTCTCATCCATGCTGTTGGTGTGAAGCGAGTTTGTGCCGCCCAAAATCCCCGCTAATGCCTGAATCGCGACGCGAACAATATTATTGTGAGGCTGTTGCGCCGTGAGCGAAACCCCCGCCGTTTGGGCGTGAGTCCGGAGCATGAGCGACTTGGGATTCTGGGGATTGTAGCGCTCTTTCATGAGGCGTGCCCAAAGCCTTCGAGCTGCTCTGAACTTTGCGATCTCCTCAAAAAAATCATTATGAACGTCGAAAAAGAAGGAGAGGCGTGGTGCAAAATCATCAACTTGTATTCCGCGAGCCAGCGACGCATCCACATATCCCAGACCATCCGCCAGCGTGAAGGCCAACTCTTGAACCGCCGTCGCACCCGCCTCACGAATATGATAGCCACTGATGCTCACCGTGTTCCAGCCGGGCATGTGTTTAGCGCCGTATTCGATCGTATCGACGACAAGTTGAACGGCCGGAGCCACCGGAAAGAGCCATTCTTTTTGAGCAATGTACTCTTTGAAAATATCGTTTTGAAGGGTTCCGCGGACGCGGTCTTTTGGGACGCCCCGCTTCTCGGCCATCGCAAAGTACATCGCCATGATGACAATGGCTGGGCCATTAATTGTCATGGAGGTCGTCACATCCGCGAGCGGAATCCCCGCGAAAAGCCGCTCCATGTCTTCTAGCGAAGAAACGGCAACGCCACATTTACCAACCTCGCCCTTGGATCTGCCGTCATCGGCGTCGTAGCCCATGAGCGTCGGCATATCAAAAGCGGTCGAGAGCCCCGTCTGTCCTTGCTCAAGCAGCATCTTAAAGCGCGCGTTTGTGTCCTCGGCACTCGCAAATCCCGCGAACTGTCGCATGGTCCAGAGTTTTCCGCGATACATGTTGGGCTGAACCCCGCGCGTATAAGGGAACTCGCCCGGGAGCCCCAGGTCGCGAGCGCAATCAAACCCCTCTGCCTCCAAATCTTCCTGCGTCGTAAGCGCCGGAATCGGCATATCGCTCCATGTGGTAAACCGCGTAGGGCGAGGTGGGTTTTTTTTCTCAAATTGCTCGAGCTTTTTATCCCAGGCTTTCTTTTCTTCAGTAAGTGACATCTAGAGCTCCGCAAACTCCTGAGCAGCGATCACAATGCGCTGAATTTCAGAGGTGCCTTCGTAAATTTCAGTAACCTTTGAGTCCCGATAGTTTCGTTCGACAACGTAATCTTTCGTGTAACCATAGCCCCCATGAACCTGAATCGCCTTAGTCGAAATCCAAACCGACGCCTCAGACGCAGCCAACTTCGCCATGGCCGCTTCTTTGGTGTACTTAAGGCCCATGTCTTTACATTTAGCCGCATTCCACGTCAAAAGACGCGCAGCCTGGAGCCGTGTGGCCATATCTGCAATGAACCACTGGATCGCCTGCATTTTTGCAATCGGTGCGCCGAACTGCTCGCGCTCAGAGGCAAATGTTTTTGAAGCATCAAACGCGCAGCGGGCAATCCCAAGCGCTTGGGAGGCGATGCCGATGCGGCCGCCATCAAGAGTTGCGAGCGCAATCTTGAACCCTTGTCCCTCTTTTCCAAGCAGACAGTCTTGCGGAATAAACACATCATCAAAAAAGAGCTGAGCCGTCGAAGACGCCACAATCCCAAGTTTGTCTTCAAGTTTTCCAACTTTGTAGCCGGCAGATTTGGTGTCGACGATGAAGGCGCAAATTCCTTTGTGGCCCAAGGCTTTGTCGGTTGTTGCAAAGACAATGGCGTAGTCCGCCTCTTTGCCATTGGTGATCCAATTCTTTGCACCCTTAAGTTTATAGCCACCCTCAACCTTGGTCGCCATGCATTGAAGGCCCGCAGGATCGGATCCGTGACCTGGCTCAGAGAGCGCAAAACAGCCAAGTTTTTTGCCTTGAGCAAGAGGCGTAAGAAATTTTTTCTTTTGGTCATCATTGCCGAAAGCTTGAATCGGATAGCAAACCAAAGAGTTGTTCACCGACATGATCACAGCTGTGGAGGCGCAAGCCGCAGCCACCTCTTCAAGCGCCATCGCGTAGGAAACAGCATCCATTCCGGCGCCGCCCCACTCTTCAGGAACCATCATACCCATCAGGCCCATTTCACCGAGTTGCTGAATGAGTTCGGTGGGGAAATTTCCCGTTGCATCTAACTCCGCCGCTTTTGGCGCGACCACAGAGCGTGCAAAGGAGCGAACTTGATCAAGGAGCATTTTTTTGGATTCATCGGTTTCTGGCCAGCCATAGAGCATATTGGTTTACCTCTGGAATGCGGGTTTACGTTTCTCAACAAAAGCAGACATACCTTCTTTTTGGTCGTGCGTTCCAAACAGCTGCCCAAAGGCGTGAGCCTCGACATCAAGCTTGAAATTCAGACCCGTCGTTTCAGAAAATTCATTAAGGAGTTGTTTAGCTTTTACGATGGCCGAAAGCGACTGGGCGCTTATGGATCGCGCGATCTCCAGCACCTTGTCCATAAAACCTTCAGCCGGAAAAACATGATTTACGAGTCCCAAGGCAAGAGCCTCTTGAGCGTTGATTCGGCGACCCGAGAAAATGAGTTCCTTGGCCATTGGAAAGCCCACAAACTTAGCCAAGCGGAGTGTTCCACCAAACCCCGGAATCACGCCTAAGCCCACCTCAGGCTGCCCGAAAACCGCCTTGTCGCTTGCGAGAATAAAATCGCACGAAACCGCAAGTTCAGTGCCCCCGCCGAGCGCGAAGCCATTAACAGCCGCTATCGTGGGTTTATTCATGAGCTCCAAAAGTTTAGTGACGGAGTGACCTAGCTGAGCAAACGAAATGCCGCCGGTCGCGTTAAGGTCCTTCATTTCGCGAATATCCGCACCCGCGACAAATGACTTTTCGCCATCACCGGTAAAAACAACAACGCGAACCGCGGGGTTTTTTGCGACTCCCGCAAGGGCAGTGCGAAGCTCGAGCAGAGTTTCTGTGTTCAGCGCGTTCAGGGCTATCGGGCGTGCGACTTTGACGACGCAAATTCCTGTGTCGTCACCCGTGAGGTGCTCGACGACGACGTTCTTAAACGTTGTCATAGCGATAGAATCCCCGGCCCGATTTTCGACCTAGCCAACCGGCGGCGACGTAATTTTTAAGCAACGGGCAGGGGCGATATTTCGAATCACCTAAGCCCTTATGGAGGACATCCATAATCGCAAGGCAAGTGTCTAGCCCAATAAAATCTGCGAGAGTCAACGGCCCCATGGGCTGATTTGTGCCCAACTTCATTGCGGCATCAAGATCTTCAACAGAGGCAACCCCCTCATGAAGCGCGGTGACCGCTTCATTAATCATGGGCATCAGAATGCGATTAACGGCAAAGCCCGGCATGTCCTTGGCCTCAATAAATGTTTTACCCATTTGTTCAGCAACACCACGCATGGTTTTAAAAGTTTCGTCAGAAGTTTGAAGGCCACGAATTCCTTCAACGAGCTTCATGATTGGCACGGGATTCATAAAATGAAGGCCCGCAACTTTGTCAGGGCGCTTTGTCTGGGCGGCAATCGCGGTAATACTGATCGAAGAGGTATTGGTTCCCAAAAGCGTTTGAGGAAGACTTACTTCGTCGAGCTGTTTGAAAAGCGCAAACTTAAGTTCGACGTTTTCCGTCGCAGCCTCTACGATGAGGTCGCACTTTCTAAGGTCTTTTAGGCTCTCTACTGGACGGATCATGCTTAGGGTTTTTTGGGCATCCGTTTCAGAGACTTTTCCTTTTTCAATAAGCTTCTTGAGCTGTCCGGCTAGTTTGGCTTTAGCCTTCTCAACGTAAGAAAAACTCTGATCAGCAACAAAGACATCAAAACCAGTTTGTGCGGCGGTCTGGGCAATTCCGATTCCCATTTGGCCAGCACCCAAGACACCGATTGTTTGAATTTTCGTGCTCATATAAAGTCTCCTTTAAAATCCTGTAGGTGAATACTTTACTAGCGCCTTTTTGGGGCTATTTTCCAATACAAAAATCAGAAAAAATGCGAATCAAAAGATCTTCAGAAGAAGTCTCTCCAATGAGTGGACCCAGGGCGTGAAGGGCTTGGTGGATGTCGGCAGAAAAAAGGTCTTGAGCGGTCGCAGCCTGAGCACGTAAAAGGTCTTTATATGCTGCGCCCACCGCCTCAAAATGATCAAGACGCGTGAGCACAACCTCTCCCTTTGATCGGAGCGTGAGGGATGAACAATAATTTGTAATAATTTCAATAACC
>JBBCAV010000154.1:0-1388 GCA_051382305.1 Bdellovibrionota bacterium FG-2 | reverse complement strand
CACAGTTCTGAAACAATCGTTGGCAGTACGAAACGGGGCTCGCGCAATAATGCCAGCCCCGTTTTTTTTGCTCAGGCAATGACAGCGAACGTGAGCAAAGGAATGTCAAGAAGGGTGGGCGCTAACATCATAGTCGGAATTGCGAAGGACAGGATCGTGAACCGCAAGTTTATCTCGCAGAACTTCGGCCGCAAATTCGAACAAGAAAACATTGTGCTTACAGGCCGCGAGCCAGGCTATGGCAGCGCGATCCTCTGCAGTGGCTTGAGCGAGGACTGTGATTTGGTCGTGGGTCAAAGTTCCAAGCCGTCGACGAAATTCACGCTCCAACCGCGTGGAACTCGTCAAACTCCGGCACTGAAGAGCGTTCGATGACAGAATGCGAACCTTCGCATCATCCCAATTTCCGGCATCCAGGTAATGCTCTGCAACGATCCGAGCTAATTCTGGCCGAAGGGCAGCGGAGGTAAAACTCAGGTTGTAGTTGGTTGGACTATCGATAGGCATAGGCCTCCCCCAAGGCGAATAACTGCGAGCGTTGTTTTTAGGAAGCTCAGTAGTCATAGTGCATCACACTTCAATTCCACTTTGTTTATCACAACGCATTAACCCTTGAATTGGCATTTGGTGATTTGATCTTCCAATTTTTTCTAGCACGACGCACTGAGATTTGCAGCTTTTCTAGCCACCTGCAAATGGTGATTCGAAACTACGCCAAGATGTGCCAAGGTCTCACCCAAGCCGAACCATCGCTCAATCGTTTCCATGCAATTGCTCCTCGCTATGACTAGAAAATGATTATTTGATATAAAGAAAAATAAGGCAATGCGCTTCCTTCAACGAAATCAAATTTCTCCCAGAGCTAAAAAAATCGCACCAAATCGAGGGAGCAGCCTGCCGCATCATACGAAGAACTCTTTCCCCCCTAAAACGGAAAGAACCAACACGGCTGCGGATGGTTCTTTGGCTTGAGCGCCACCCGGAGACGCTTTGGATTCTGAAGCACATAGCCATATCTTTCGTCTTTGGGAAAATGCTTACAATCAACAATCTCAACAGTCCCCACGATCACACCCTTAGGGAGATCGCCAGGTTCAAGCCCAATCTTTTTCCAATTCTCCTCCGGACCGGCGACATTGGCCGCATACAAGTAGACCCGGCCCCGAATAATGGTGGGCCTGCTTCGATACTCGAACACCTTAGTCCCTCGGAGAATTTCTTCAACGTAGGGCTGTCGAATACTAATGGCCCTCATTCTCGTTTCGGCTTTTTTCTTCACCTTCACTTTTTCCTTCGCCATTTCACCGCCCCTTGTCCACCAATCCTATAACCTACCAAGACCAACGTCCACTTCAACTCCCCGCATTTCCCTTCCCCTCTTCTTCCCC
>JBBCAV010000153.1:0-75386 GCA_051382305.1 Bdellovibrionota bacterium FG-2 | reverse complement strand
GGGAGGAAGTGGTTCGCTCGGGTGTCGTCTTGCCTTCTGCAACTCCAGAGCGGTTCGATTTGATTAATGGGCAGGTCGAAAAAATTGCTCTGATCGTAAAAGGTTTTCTTCAGCGCTCGGCGAAGCCGGTTTCTCAAACGCAACTCGTGGATCTTAATCTAATCGCTGAAAAGTCGGTTGGAATCATTGGCCCTCGGGTCGACTCCATGGGGGTGGAAATTCGGAGGAAATTAGATCGAACCTTGGGGCCTTTGCGAGTGGTACCGATGGATTTGGAGCAGATTCTTTTAAATCTGCTCAATAATTCATTGGATAGCTTAGGCGCTAAAGCGCAGCGGCGTGAGCGTACCAAGCTTTTGGTCGAGGTTTCCTCCCATCTACAGCGCGAAGGGGGGCAGGAGTGGGCAGAGTTGAGGGTTTATGATACAGGTGAGGGAATAAAAAAGTCCGATTTGGGAAACGTCTTGAAGCCTTTTTTCACGACCAAGCGACCTGAACAGGGAACGGGCTTGGGTCTAACGATTTGCAAACAGCTCGCGCAGAAGTATGGCGGGACGCTGGAGTTGGATTCACGAGAGGGCTCTTGGACGCGGGTGGTGGTGAGACTTCCTTATCGAGGGATTAATGAAGGATAATACGCGGATCAAAATCTTGGTGGTTGACGACGATGAGGTGACACGTAACCTTTTGCGCGAAGTCCTTGTGCAGGAAGGTTATTCCATCAAACTTGCCGCAAGTGGTGAAGAAGCCCTGAAACGGATCGGTGAAGAAGTCTTCGCGATGGTGCTGTCTGATATTCGCATGCTCGAGTTAGATGGAATGGCCGTATTGAGGGCCACGAAAAAGAAGGCGGCTTCAACTATCGTCATATTGATGACGGGTTTTGGGAGCATGGAAGGTGCAATCGATGCGATTCAGCACGGCGCTTTTGATTACGTTAGTAAGCCTTTCAAAATAGATGATCTGCGGTCCCTCGTGCTTCGCGGAGTTAAACAGTGGGAGCTGTTACAACAGGCAAATGAATTGGATTCCAAGAATCGCAAAACGCTCCCGGTGATCGAGTCTGCGGAGCGAGGTCTCATTGGAAAATCGCCAAAAATTGTCGAGGTCTACAAGACGTTGGCACGCGCTGCAATGGCCACGAGTAGTGTCCTTTTGTTAGGTGAGACGGGGACGGGCAAAGAGCGCGTGGCGCGTGCGATTCATGAAAACAGCATGCGCCGAGGGAAGGCTTTTGTGGTTGTTGATTGTGGCGCCCTTTCTGAAAATTTGCTGGAAAATGAGCTTTTTAAGGATGCCGCTGGCGGAACTTTGTTTTTAGACGAGGTCGGAGCGCTGCCCCAGGGTTTGCAGGTGAAGTTACTTAGGGTTCTTCAAGATCAAGATATTCGCCCTCATGGGGTAGACTTTCGAGTGGTCGCAGCGACTCATCAAGATCTTGAGGGCTTTGTCAAGTCGGGGCGGTTTCGTGATGATCTGTATTATCGGTTGAAGGTGATTTCGATAGAGATTCCGCCCTTGCGGGAACGGTTGGAAGATTTGCCGGAACTTGTGGGGCATTTTTTGGCCGTTTTTTCGAAAAAGAATCGCAAACCGGTTTCGCATGTTTCTGACGATGCGCTGGCCTTGCTTCGATCCTACGCCTGGCCTGGAAACGTACGAGAGCTTGAGCATGTCATTGAACGGGCCGTGGCATTGACGAATTCCACCGTGCTTTTTCCTGAGGATTTTCCCTCGGAGATTGTCAAGACACAGGTCCCTGTGGCAGGACCGCTGAGCTCATTAGAAGACATCGAGCGGGCCCATATCTTAAAGGTTTTACAGGATGTGAATTACAATAAATCTCGGGCTTCCGAGGTTTTGGGCATTGATCGCGCGACGCTTTATCGAAAAGCGCAACGTTATGGAATTGAGCTAAGAGGGAAATAAGCTTGGATTTTCGAGAAGATTTCAAACATAAGCTTCGCTCCAGCCTGGAACTGGTTTTGCCTTATCCCGAGCGGCCACAAATGGAGGGAGGGACCCCCGCGGCCGTGTTGGTCCTCTTTGGTCTGGGGGGCGAGGCGCAGATCTTAATCACTCGTCGGGCGGAGTCGGTCGAAACCCATAAGGGTCAAATGGCTTTCCCGGGCGGCAAGTGTGAGCAAAATGAGATCGGGGCTCCAGGAGAAATTTATGCTGCCCTGCGAGAAACCCACGAAGAGGTCGGGATTGCTCCCTCGCAGGTCGAAATCCTGGGGATATTACCCAAACTGTGGACAATTACCGGGTTTTGGGTGACTCCTGTGGTCGGGGTCTTGACAGTGCCGATTCAGGAGATTGTTTTGACTCCCAGTCGCGCGGAGATCGCCGACGTTTTTTGGGTTCCACTCTCGAAATTGCAGGCGCGAGATACTTATCGCAAAGAGTTTGTGAGTGTGGGGAGTATTCGTTATCCTACGCATGTGTTTCAGGTGGGCGAGCATCGAATTTGGGGTGCCACGGGTTCGATGTTGAGAAATATCTTAGACCGGTTAGGGCAATTGGAACGCGTGTAGGGTTTTAAAATAGGTTTTGGGAAAAAGGAGAAAATTTTATGAAGTCTGCTCTTGTTACTCTTGTTAAAGGATTCGTTGTTTTGAGTGGTGTGCTGTATTTGCAATCAGGTTATGCCGCTCAACCCCTGCAGAAGGCCCCCGCCCCCGCGTCGACGTCTGCCCCTTCGTCTCGGACCGCGCCTAAGACGTCCTATCCTACCGCGGAGCCCGGTGAGCCTGCTAAAGATTGGAAGGGGAACCCGGATGCGGCCATCGTTCATGCTGGGGCGCATGCGGGATTGGGGATCGTACGTGGCGAGCCTGGCTTTGCGCTCATGGGAAGCTTTAGTAAGATGATTTTGCCGCATGGCTTTATCGAGGATATCAATGACCAAGCTTCGATTGAGACAGAACTTGGCGGAGTGTTTGCATCCCCGTTTTCGGCGTTCGTTTATAGCCTTCATTTGCGCTGGGATTTTTTGAAAGATTCGGATTGGACCTTTTTCTCTTTTGGTGGCGTGGGCGGTGATGTGGTCAATGGTAGTAATTTGATGTTTCCACGCTTTGGCGTTGGACTTTTTAGACGCTTCAATGACTTTTTAGTTTGGCGTGCAGAAGTGAGCCACGAAGTGATCGCGGTGGGAGTGAGCGTTCCGCTGTATTAGTTGTTCCTAATCTACTGGCGGCGGCGGAGGTGGAAGCTCGTCTAGTGGCTCCGCTGCACCGGGCTCCGCAACTGGGGGCGGCGTTTTTGGGGCGTCCTTCGATTCTGGCGGCGCGGCGGGGACGGGCTCCGCAGTGCCAGGGGCAGGAGGAGGCGGAGGGAGCTCATCGAGAGTTGAGTCCAATTCAGAATCTTTGCCGGGGTTCTTTTCTGGTTCCTGTTCTGGTCCCTTATCTGGCGCTTTCTGTGTCTCTGGCTGCGGCTGAGGCTCTGCGGTAGGAGGAGGGGCTCCCTCTTCGGGCGCGGGACCTTTCCATTCCTCAAGCTGCTTGAGTTCTTTTTCTTCTTCTTTTCCTAAACCGTCGCCTTTGTCTAGACGATCAAGCTCGTCGAGTTCTTTTTCATGTTCATCCAAAACGGGCGCTTTTTCATGAAGGTCTCGAGATTTTTTAAGATCTGAAACGTCGGTGAGGAGAACCACCGGGGAATTCATGAGGACGGGAACAGAGCTATCCAGCACGAGCGCTGTGGAGAATCGCTCGGTCACGTGAAGGACAATAAGATCGGCATTTACGATAAAATCTGAGGAGGTGACTTTTTCGTCGGTTCCGGGGTCCCGATGGGCATAGGCGCGAAAGACCATTCCGGGCTTGATGCCGTCGTCGGCTCCGCGATCAACAAATACAATTTTGTGTTGCGCGACCGTCGTAGTGGAAGAATTAGGGTCCACCATGATCACACCTTGCATCGAGGCGGTGCCGGCGATTGGCTGTGGCTCTGGGACTCGGGGCACGGGAGGCATGAGCAGCGCGCCGCGGGCAATGGGTGTACGGTTTGAAACGATCTTGCCTACAAAAACGCCATCGCGAACCCCTTTGATCTCGACTTTGCCCAAGATCGCATACGAATATCCCACGCGATCAGACTTGCCGGCTTTGAGCTTTTCGGGGGTGTCCGTAAGGGCGTAGGTTTGTCCCACTTGAAGCTCTTGTTCTGCGCGAATGTAGACCGTGTCGTTTAGAACCAGAAAAGTGGATTCACTGCGCGCGCCCGTGATCTCGCCCAAGATTTGCCGCTTCTCGGACTCTGCAACAGCGGGGAGTTCCATGAGGACAGATTTGCCAAAATGAATTTTCGCACTCTTGTCAAAACCCAGGGCATCGACATCCGGTGGAAGCTGGGTTTCGTAAGTCTCCCAAGGCTGGTGGGCGAGGTTTCTCCATTCTTCCGAGCGAATCTTGGTCAATTTACCGGTAGGTTTATCGGATAATTTGTCGGGTAACATCCCCCCGGTCGATCCGGCGTCGGATACGGTAAGTTGGGGAAGTGAGGTGCCTGTGCCAGGAATAAATATGAGCTGTTTTCCTGGAAAAATGAGGTGTGGATTTGAAACCGTGTCGTTGTTGAGCGCCCAAATCTTGGGCCAATACTTTGCGTCGCCGAATAGGCGCTTTGAAATATCGTAAAGAGTGTCGCCTTTGGTGATCACATACTTTTCAGAGAGTTTATCGCCCGCAACGTTTTTCCAACTTTCATCCGTAATGGGTTTCAGAGTTGGGGTGGGTGCAGCGGACGCGACACTAGCGCTAGCAATAACGAATGAGGTAATCAAGCTGCGTAAATGCAATGGGGTGCCACTCATGATTAGTGGGATTTACCCTCCGTGGGGGTTTGAGGAATCGGAGCCGTCGGTGGGGGCGGTTCGTCGAGCGAGGGATTTGCAGCCGGCTTGCTTTGAGTATTCGCGGCCGTTGTTGCGGCGGCGGGTGACTGCGCAAAAAGGGAATTGAGCAATTGGCGATGTTTTTGGGCATCTGCGGTAAGCTTGAGCGAATCTTCCAGCTCTGCCATGCGACGCAACGTCTCTGCGACCGGGACACTACGGTCATAGGAGGTTAGGACGCGCTCGAGTTCATGGAGTGCAAGCTTGGGTTCGTTTTGGTTGCTGTAACTCACGCCGATGTAAAACTGTGCGGAGCCAGCTAAGGCGTGATCGGGGTATTTTTCCAAGAAATTTGAGAATGCGAGCACGGCTTCGGTATGCTTTTTTGCATCAAATAAAACTTTTGCAGCCCGAAAATCTTTGACAGCGGCATCGTTGATGAAGCCCGCTTCTGGATCCGATCGGCTTGGAGCAGTTGTTAGGGCAGAGCCGATGTGCTCGACCGTTTTCGGAGTCACGGCGACGGAGGTCACCGACTTTGCGGGTTCTGCGGTGGCAAGTTTTGATTCCAGCGCTTCGACTTTACGAGTGAGAGCGTCGATCTGCCGGGCGAGCTCTTCTGTGTTCTGGGGCTTGACCGTTTCGTTTTTCTGAGGTGCGGGTGGGGAATCAATCGCCGATGATAACACAGATGATACGACAGCTTGCTTGGCGGGCACAATCGGAGCTTCAGCCTGCGGTTTGACCGTGGGCCGCCCCCAGGCACAGCTCGTTAGCATCAAACACACAGTCGCAGCCTTAAGTTGCAGGTGGGTCACCTCTTAATGGTAAGTTGACTCTTGCACGCGGGCAACTAGTTTTTGTTGGTATTTCATGGAGCTTACGGTGTACGAATGACGAGGTGCAGCCCCAAAGATCGATTTTCAAAAATATTCGGGTTCGGAGTGAAGACTCAGCCTTTGTCTATTTTATTATGGAAGCCCAGGAGGGGATTTGCAGTTATTCGACCTTGGATTTTAAATCTGGCGACGCGCACCGGGATTTGGAGTTGCGGATTCCGCCGGATTTTCTGGACGAGGTAAATAGTTTGCTTGCGGAGCTAGGGGAGATGATCGTTTTTCTAGACCCATAGGTTGATGGTAGAGCTTTAGGCCCATTTTTTGCTTTTGCCCGAACCATGCTCTTGTGGATTGTTGCGATTTTCGGGTTTTTTTGTGGAATTAGGTCTCTTTTTGCGGCGCTTTGTCCGGATCCCGGATCGGTATCGCTCATGTCCTTTCGCCGAGAAAAGAAACGGCTCGCGGACGTTGTGGATATGCTCCTAGAAATCGAAGACTGTTTTGAATCCGGTTTGGTGCCCACCGATGGTCAATGGGCCAGACTTGGACAACTACCGGCCCCCTGGGGGCGGCTCTCCTCGCAGAGCCTCATTGAACTGCGCCGAAACGGTGCTCCCATTTTGCCGACCCTTAAACGCTTTAGAGCGCTAGCCGTCCAGAATCAAGCGGACCTAGGGGAGGCCCAGGGGCGTTCTGCGCAGGCCATCATGCAAGCGGGATTTTCGGTCGTCTTGGTCCCGGTGTTTGGGAGTATTCTCTTTTTGATTCTTCCGGGGGTTTCCGCACATCCGTGGCTATGGTTGATGGCAGGGATTGTCTCCATCATGTTTTCGCTCGTGGGCGCCTTTTGGATGCTCAAGATGGCCGATGCCGCACGCTGGGGTGGGCTCACAAGTGAAAAACGCACGTGGGTCTTGGCTGCTCAATGTGGAGGGGAGCGCTTTTTATCGTTGGTGCGGTCGGGCTCTCCCCCGGATTTGGCTTGGAATGAAACGTTGAACCTCTTGCGAGATCAGGCGCCGCCTTTGGCGCTTGTGTGGGGAAATTCGCTTTGGAGCGCCTCATCTAAAGGGGAGACCGGGTTTGGGCGCGAAGGGCTTTGTGAGAAGTCCATTGCGCAGGCAGGGGCTGCGCTTAAGCGGGGGATTCAGGTGAGTTTGATGGAAGGTCGGTCTTGTGTGGAGCGAGTGGAATCCGTTTTGATCTCTCTACGCGAGGATTTGCGCTCCCACGTTTCTCGGGAGCTGTCTTTGCTCGCCACCCGCGCGCTCAAACCTTTGTTTTTGTTTGTCGCACCTTCGCTGATTGGTCTTTTAATTTTCGGGCTTTGGATTACAGCAAGGGAGGTTTCTCACTAAAAATTATTATGAACTATTCTCTCATTGCGTGGGCGCTTCGTGTGGTCCTGTTTTCAATTTTGTTGGGCGGGAAACCTTGGATTTTTCCGGCTCAGATCAAGATAGGAACGTATGGGTTCTTTTCCCGCGATACGACTTCAAAGGCCGCATTGCCGTTTGAAACAAAAGTAGATTCAAGTTTTCCCCTCCGATAAACGTGAATCTTCATGTTCGAAAGTTTGGAGTTGGCGCAATAGAGTAAGGACCCGTTAGTATCTTCGTAGGTGACTCCCGCAAAATCTTTGTGTTCTGCTTTGGCTTCCCCTCGGAAAGAGAGTTCTCCTCGATCTGCCTGAAAGCTCCATTCGGTATGGGAGTGAGAGGAACGTACCCGTAGCGCGTCCCAAAGGGTGTTGAAGCGATAGGGTGTCCCGCGATAAAGGAAAAAGAAAGTCGAAAGCCAAGGGGTGGGCGCTCCGGCGACTTGCGCGCGCGCTGTCAGGCCGTCAAAAACAAAGGGAACTGCATTGCCCTTTTCATCTGTGAAACAGTTGCAGTGTCCCCAGGTCCAGGAATGACCGTTTTTGGGGCCGCTTAAGTGGCCTTGCATTCCAGGGGCTTGATTCCAAGAAACCGTTTCTCCGTTGATTTTTGAAGTACCGGTGAAACGCAGATCCTCTGCGACGGTTACGGCCGTGTTCTTGACGACTTTGAGTCTTGAGAGCGTTTCGGGCACCATATTAAATGAGTAATCCTGAGCCGAAGAGATTTTTAAGTCCCATTCGATCGAATTGCCTTTGGATTGAATCGCACCCTTGGTGAGAGAGGAGGTCAGCTCAGATTGCGCGATTTGAATTCCAGTGCTACTGGGGTTATTTGCAAAGTTCTCGATGCTGAAGGTTTGTTTCAAAGCGATTTTTGAAATATCCTTGGTGAGGCCGCGCTGAAAAAAGATCGCCCAAACCTCCGCAATCCGTTTGAATCCGTTGTGGCTCACAAGAAGAGTGAATCGGAGCCAAAGGGCGCGTTGAGCACTTGGATCGTTGAGTTTGAGATACCAGACTTCTTGAAAGGGTTGCCTATCGGGCGCCCAAAGGGGCGAGTTGCCTGTCATGTCGCCTTCCTTGAGGTTCTTAATGCTAAAGTGATGCGAATGATGAATCCCAAGATAAGGAGCGCAAGTGGGAGATCGGTTGCAATTCCCGCAACGTAAGCAAAATAGGGTTGTTTGTGAAAAAAGAGATAAAAAAAGGCTGCACTCGATGCGACTTTAGACACCAAGTGTACCCACAAGTATCCCCGAATCTCAGGCGCGCGTGAGGAAAGGATTGAGAGCGCCACGAGCATGATCATCATGGAAGTTGCGAGCACGACCCAGAAGTGTTCTGTGTTTAAGGGGATGGGCGTGGCGAGCTTAAACAGTGATGCAATCGAGTTAATGGATTCTAATACCGTTTCGGAAAAAAAGAAAAAACTCATGCCTACCACCGCATAAATGAAGGCGAGTACTTTCATGAGCCTACGAATAACGGGAAAGCTAGGTGTTTGCGCGGGCGTAGGGTTGCCCATGGGATTGCCAGTGGGATAGTTTGAAGTCATGCCGAGTAATGTCTCCTTGCTTCTGTTGTACCATTGGCCTCATCAGGATGGTATCCCCTTCGCGCCCTTCAATTCTCCAAAGTTCAGTTAGGGTGCGCTTGCCCAATTTTCGATCCGTCTGAAGCTGCCCTACCCATTGGACTCCCGAGGCTAGAAACTCGCGAACCACGCTCTGCGGCAAAGATCCGGAAGACGCGAGCAGGCAGAGAAGTTCGATCCTTCGCAGGGCATCTCTCGGCGAGTTGGCGTGGAGCGTGGCCAGCCCCCCTTGGTGGCCTGTGTTGAGAATTTGCAGGAGGTCTAAGACTTCGGCACCGCGACATTCACCCAATACAATTCGATCTGGGCGCATGCGCAAAGCTTGTTTGAGGAGCGAGCGGAGGGTGACTTCTCCAAAACCATCGGCGTTGGGGGGGCGACTGATGAGCGAGAGAAAATGGGGGTGAGCGGGCGAAAGCTCCGGCGTATCTTCAAGCGCAATAATGCGCTCATTGGCCGGAACTCCTTCTAACAAATCATTGGCCAGCGTGGTTTTCCCGCTACCTGTGGGGCCTGAGAGAATCACCGAATCCCCACGCACCACCGCTTCTTTTAGTGTTTGAAACAGGGGGGAGTCGCCCCAACGAGATTCGGCACTTTGTGTGTGGGAGTTGTCCGTGGCGTTTTGGCGATTCCGTTTTGCGAGCCTGCGCAGGGACACAATCAGGCCTTGCGGAGATATGGGCGGAAAAACGACATGAATTCGATGGCCCGTGGGCAGGGTTGCATCGATGAAGGGGTTTTTTGCATCCCAAGTTTTTCCGGCAGCTGAGATTTGTTGCAAAACCCAAGTACGCATTTCGGGCTCGCTCCAGCTGTCGAAAGGTGAGGGGAGCATTCCGCCGCCCTGATCTGCGAAGACTTCGGTGTGACCGTTGAGGCACAGGTCGGTGATATCAGGGCGCGCAAGAAGTGTTGCAAGCCAGGTGGGGGTATTCATTGGAGCACGTTCCAGGGATAGTCGGGATCCGCCTTAAGTTTTTCTTGTTCCTCGGGACTCAGCCAATCTCGCGGTAGCGGTGTGGGACCTTTCGGAATCGCGTCTTGGATTCTTGAGACTTGAGTAGAAGGCGGTGCAAGGCTGGGCAGTAGAATCGCGACGAGTTCGGATTTTTCACTCAGATAATCTTCGGAGCCAAAGAGAACACCCAAGATTGGAATTCGTCTCAGCCAAGGCAGCCCGCGTGCTTGCTCCCGCATGCCTTGTTGGAGGAGGCCGGAGAGCAGCAGCGGTACTCCGTAACGGGCGTCGACTTGGGTTTTCATGCGGTTGGCCGCGATGCCAGGGATGTTTTCGATACTCGTCGAAGGGTCGAGGTGACTGACTTCGGTGAAAATATCCAGGCGCACGAGTTCGCCCGTGGAGTGGCTCACTTTGAGTTGCAGGGTTAGGCCATGGTTTTTCCAGGTCACGGTTGAGCCAAATTTGGTTTTGATTTGGATCGGAATTTCTCCTCCTGCAAAAAGCTCAGCATCACCTGGCGCGCGCACCACGAGTTCGGGATTGGATAGGATCCGCGCCGAACCTTCTCCTTCGAGCGCTTGCAGTGCAAGATCCAGGGCTAACAGGTTTTGGATTCCTCCGGTCGTGACGCGAAAGGCGCCTTCTTGGCCGCCGGGCCAGGTGATTCCCAGGGCTGAAAAGCGCGTGCGTTTGAGTTCCAGGAGAAACACCTTGAAGTGAATGGTCGGGGCTTCATCAGGGAGCGCGTCGATGATGATCTTGGCTGGCGGGAAAATCGCGTGAAGTTGTCTCACAAGTTCGGTTCGCGTTTGAGCCAGTTCAATGTGGCCTCGCACCCAGAGGCTCCTGCCTTCGGTCTCGATTCGAATTTTTGTGGAGTATTTGTTTTTATCAATCCAATCGCGCAGCAGGTTTTGTCCTTTTTCCAGGAGTTTAGCGCCAAGTTCCGTTTGATCGATGACTTCTTTGGGAAACTGTTCGGTGAGAAAAGTCACTTTAGTGCTCTCTTTGAGGGTTTGAATAGTGCCGCGCAGGAGCACGCTTCTGCCGTTGAAAATGACCTCGGTCTCGGTGAGATCGGAGAGCGCGCGCTCAAGCGGTGAGGAGAGGTCACCGGGATTGAGTTTTTCTACGCGGATTTTTCGATGTTCAGTCGATCCGTCTGATTTCCAGACCCAAAGATCGGTGATCCCGGGGCTGACGCCTTTGAGAAGGATGTGTTCCGCGGAGGATTTCAGGGATCTGACGATGGGGCTGCCAAGCGTGAACTTCTTGACGTCTGAGTTTTGGGCGAGCTTGATGAGACGCTGTTCTCCTTGGGCTAAGACCAGGGGGGGCAGTTCTAGGGTCTCGGGCGTGTCCGCGGCGATTGAGGGAGCAGGGCCCGGGGTCAGAAGGATGAGTGGGAACAGCAGCAGCAGAAACATTTTGGTGGTTCGCATAGGCTTAGGGGCAGAGCAAGAGGTGGGCCAAGGCTCTCGCGTTTACGATTCGGGGTGCAGCAGCGAAAACAAGACGTCCGAAAGCTTGCACCCAATTCGCTTGCCCAAGGGAACTTTCGCAGCTATCGCCGCTCTTCGGGCAAGGATCGCGTCCCATTCTTTGGGATTATCTCGAATCCGGTCATGAGCATAATCCCCCAAAATCTGGGCAATTTGTTCTGGGAGCTTTCGGGCATTTGGGTATTCGCGCTTAATCCCCGCCGTGATGACTTCCACGCGCTTTAGCATCTTATCCATATCATTGAGCTCATTGAGATCGAGTTTGCCGATTGCTTCGATTTTGCTCAGAAGCTCATAATTGTTGGTTTCCTGTCCTCGGATATAAGTATGCGCGAAAAGAGGGGGCTTTGCGGCAATGGCTTCTGCGGTTTGCGAACCCCCAGGCTTTGAAATGATCATCGTCGCGGCTTTTACGTAGGGCGCAAGGGGTGTATAGCCCTTTACGATGAGTGTAATATTCGGATCAAGTTTGTTTGATACTTGAAGTTTCTGAAAACGTAGTAGCATTTCTTTATTGCTCCCGCAGACTACTACAAGCTTTACCGGCTTCGTGGGTTTCCACTTTGGCAAAAAATCTGCAATGGGCTTAAGCCCCAGACCTAACCCTCCACCGGTCGCAAGAATCAAGGGGTCTTCTATGCCCAAAATATTCGGCCTCTTCAGCTCAGCCGAGAGAGATGCATTGAGCTCCGCTCGAACGGCCGCTTTGTCAAAATCTTCAAGATAAGCGGGCCCAGCTGGAATCCCCTCCACAACCTTCACAAGGCTGGGGTCCTTGCCCATTTTAACGAGTTTATCTTTAAGGGAGGGGTGGGGAACTATAATGAGTCCGCGCGAGAGGTAATTGAAATTCACGTCGTGATCTGTGACGAATTGCACTTCTTTTATTTTGGGATCTATTTTCCCTTCTTCTATTAGAGTTTTTGACTCGACCGAGATGGTCATTCAACATCACTGAATTCTTGGAGATGCTCATCCCGTAATCTGGAGCAGATTTATCTAACGGGGTCTTGATGGCCTTCTCGATCATTTCATGGCCCTTGCCTGCGTCGACGGTAAAGAAAAGAGGCTCTTCGGCTTGGGCTTGCGGTTGGGTAAGGCTCGTCGGCGGGGCCGCATGTGTTTGCGGGCCCAGTGCCAGCCCTAAGGTCAGGGCAGTAATCGCGGTCAGTGAGAAGTAGAGTTACTTCGAGAAAACGGTCTTGGGGCGATTAAGGGGAATAGATTTCACAGCTCACTCCTAAAGGACTTTTCGGCGAGAATGGGGTGGGGCTTGATGATGTTTTGTGTATTGTTGCACGGCGCTGGTGCGGATTTTTGGGCCCATGGCGTCTAGAATTTGACGCCATTTTCCGTTAGGTCAATAAGCGAATATTATTTAGGATACCTGCATGAGCAATTTTCACGGAAAATCAGTCTTGATCACAGGGGCATCTGCAGGAATTGGAGCCGCGTTGGCTAGGCTCGCCGCACACCAGGGTGCTTTCGTCACGCTTGTTGCCCGACGCGATGATCGCATCAAAGCGCTTGCGCAAGAAATTTGTGCAGGTGGAGGCAGAGCCTTGGCTGTTGCGGCAGACGTCAATCGTGATGGGGATCTTGAGGCGGCAGTGGCGGCTGCGATTAAGGAATATGGCAAACTCAATGTTTTCATCGCGAACGCAGGTTTTGGTGTCACAGGCCGGTTAAACGAATTGAGACTTGATGACTACCGACGCCAGTTTGAAACAAATGTATTTGGGGTCTTGCGATCGGCGTATGCGGGTCTTGAGTCTTTGAAAAATTCGCGCGGTCAATTTGTTATTTTGGGTAGCGTTATGTCTTATATCTCACCTGCAGAATCCAGTGCGTATTCGATGAGCAAGTTTGCAGTGCGTGCGCTTGCGGATTCATTGACCGAAGAATGGCGGGAGTGGGGCGTGGGCGTCACGCTGGTATCTCCGGGGCTTGTGAAGAGTGAGATTAGGCACGTGGATAATCAAGGGGTGCTGCATTCTGAAACTGAGGATCGCGCGCCCTCATGGCTAGTGATGCCTACGGAGGCGGCGGCACGCCATATTTTGCGCGCGGTTGTTAAACGGCGGCGTGAGTATGTTGTGACTTTGCATGGCAAGGTCGCGGTGTGGCTTGCGCGGTTTTTGCCGGGGGTGATGCGAGTGATTGGGCGAGCGATTTAGCGAGGGGGTTCGGGGCTGGGATGGGTCCGGTTTTCGGACTATGTTGGCTTGAAAAAAACTCGAGATATTAGCTTCTTTTAAGCTGTTTTTTGTTGAATTTGTGATAGGCTTGCCCACCTATGCAACACCCCAAAACACTAACCGACTGCGATCTTTTGAATCAGCTCAAACATTGCGCACTCGAAGAGCGCAAGTTTACCGTGCAAGTGCTCGAACTTTTGCGCGAGGTAGAGCGTCGCAGACTCTTCGCGCAACAAGGTTACGCGTCGCTATTTTTGTACGCGGTCAAAGAGTTGGGCTATAGTGAAGCCAGTGCCGCTCGCCGAATTCATTCAATGCGGTTGCTGAAGGACGTGCCGGGTGCGGTCGTACAAATTGAAACAGGAGTTCTCAATCTTTCTACCCTAAGTTCAGTGCAATGTTTCTTGAAACGTGAAGAGCGCGGAAAAGGCAAAGTCTATTCGGTTCAGGAAAAGCGTGAGCTTCTTGGGCAAATGGAGAATCGTTCACATCGCGAGTGTGACAAAATCCTTCAAAGGATCTCGCCTGAGTCAGCAAAGCGCCAGGAGAGTTTGCGGGTGATTTCTCCCACGGAAACTGAACTTAAACTCTTCGCCTCAGACGAGTGGATGCAGAAACTCGATCATCTTAAGGGATTGTTGGCGCATGCTCACCCAGGTCTTAGGTTCGCGCAGTTGGTTGAACTCTTGGCGGATCGGGCGCTCGCGCAATTGGATCCGGCTCGAAAAAAGCCGCGAAAATCTGTTCCAACGGCGACTTCAGAGTCTACTCCGCTAATCACTCCGGCGCCGGAGGCGCAGCGCACAAAAGAGCCGCAAACTAAGGCTTCCCAGCCGCCCCAGGCTTTGCGGCGCAATATTCCGGCGGCTGTGCGCAGGCAAGTCTGGGCTCGTGATGGCGGCTGTTGTACTTTTGTTTCGCCCGAGACGGGCAGGCGATGTGGGTCTAGATTTGGAATTCAAATCGATCATCGCATTCCACTTGCCAAGGGGGGCGCGTCGGAACTTCAATCCCTGCGTTTGTTATGTGCGAAGCACAACCCGTGGGAGGCTATTCGAGAGTTTGGCTCCGAGAAAATGGCGCAGTTTGTTCCGGGGTTGAAGTGAGTGCCGCCTCACGCTTTCATCTCATACCCATCTTTTAAGCTCTCCACATGATTGCGCCAGATGCGATCTGTGCGCTCCGGATTGACCTTTGGTTTTTTGATCATCTGCAGACACAAGAATTGTTGAAGCGTCGTGCTGCTCGTTTTGGAATAGAGTTGCAGCGCAAATTTTGAGAAATCTCGAATCATGAAATCAAAAATCTGATCCAAGAGTTCGCCCTCGGTTTTCTGGATTTTGGCGCTTTCGATTAACAGCTGTCCATAAACGACCAGGGTAAAAAGTTCGCCCAAAATCAGCAGAAAATCAATGTCCTCAGTTTGTTTCTTGCTCGGTTTGGCCACGAGTAAAAAGGTTTTCAAAATACGTATCTGCTTTTTGAAAATATCCACATTAGGCAGATTCACGCTGTTGTAGGCAATGCGGTAGTCGTGAAAACGAATTTTGCTTAAGCCTTTGGTAGGGCCCTGTTTGAAAAGAAACTCATCGTGGACGGGCTCATCGCGCTTGCCGATTGCCGGGAGCTTCCCAGGCTTAAAGAAGTAGTTGCCCATAAATTTAATAATGAGCGCCATGTTGACATGCACGGTGCCTTCGAGCTTAGGGAGGGCTCGAATGTCACGGGCGACGGATTCAAAAATCGTATCCTTTTCAAATCCTTTGGCGGCAATCACATCCCAGAGAAGATTGATGACTTCTTCGCCTTGCGTGGTGACTTTCATTTTGACCATGGGGTTATAGAGCAAATATCTGCGATCCTCTAGCGTTGCAGAGCGCATGTAATCCGAAGCGCGCAGGGCAAAGAGTTTCATAGCTGTCAAGCGCGCGTAACTATCGGTAAAGAGGTGTTTGATATGCGTGAAATCCGTAACTGTGTGTCCAAAAAGTTTGCGGTGCGAAGCGTGGTTGATGGCCTCGTATAAAGCGTGCGTACACATTCCGATAGAAGCCCAACCCAAATTGAACTTCCCAACATTGATCGTGTTGAGAGAGCAGTCCCAGGCCTCTTGACCCTTGGATAAGATCTCGGCTTCAGAAACGGCGTAATCGTGCAAGGCATATTCAGCGACGTAGTTTTGAGAATTGACGACATTCTTGACGAGCTCAAAACCTTCGCGTTTGGGATCGGTGGCAAAAAATACATAGTCGCCGCCTTCAGTCTTTTTGGCGCTCATTTTGCCGAACGTGGAAAGAAGCGCCGCTTCGTTTGCGTTTCCGATGTAATACTTGCGACCGTTGGCTTTATAATGCCCCGGGCTTTCTGGGGTGAGTGTCATTTCGCTCGAATAAAGGTCGGCGCCATGCTCTTTTTCCGAAAGGCCGAAACCAAAAATTCCACCGGCCTTCAAATGCGCGGCGGTTTTGATTTTGATGGCTTCGTTTTTACTCATCCAAAGAGGACCCAGCCCCAATATTGAAACTTGCCAGGTGTACCAATAGGGTAATCCATAAAAGCCCAAAATCTCATTGAACTCGCAGTTGCGATAAGTGTCCCAGCGACACGCCGGACCGCCGTACGCGGGGGGAGTGAGGAGGGAAGCGAAAACCTGTTCTTTTGCGATGAACTCCAAGAAGTCTTTGTACCAAACTCGGTCATGATCATCTTGCTTAAGCTTGGCTTTGCCGCGGTTTTCAAAAAACTCGACGGTTTTGAGCATGAGCTCTCGAGTATGGGGATCGGTGCTGGGTCGAATAGTTTTATGGGGATGAAGTAGGATCATGGGGAAAGCAAAGCTCAAAACGCCCTGCTTCGTCAAGCGAGATCAGTGCCCTCAGTGCCCGAAGATTAACGTGTTGTGGTGTAGGTCAGGTGATAGGCCCAGTCGGCGCGCAAGCTCGGAAACCTTCGCTTGTGAAACCAAATCTCGGATTTTATTTCTGAAGAACGATAGGGATCTGGGATCGTAACCCCTTGGGTTTCGGGGTCGTCTTGGAGGATTCGGGCTTTCTGGATTCCATAGCGGTCACTCAAGGCCGCAAAAGATGTTTGACCTATGAGCCTGTCTTCCCAAAGTTCGACATCGACTGTGTCAACAGGCAGGAAGTTAATCGTGAAACCGCGAATGCCGGGAACTGTATTTGCGTCGGGAAAAGCACACGGGGAGTTTTTGTCCATCGCTCCGCAATAGTGAGTGAAGGATTCTAAGGTGTTGCCAGAAGCATTCTTGATAAGAACTCGAAGGCGAATCTGGTCATTAGAAAACCAGCCTGATTCTTTGTTGTTGAGGTTGAGGAGGTTGATTAGGGAGAACGAGCGAAGGTCCGTATCATAGCGAGGGTTTAGCCGGAGAGTAAGGGGCGCAGTACTGGAAACGCGGACGAAAAACTCAGACTCATTATCTAATGAAAAGCCATCTTGTAGCATGGGAGAAGAGGGCGAAAGCGAATCGAGAATTAGGCCGGTTCGAAGATCGTGCAAAACTTCAAGTCGGTCTTCATTTCTTCGTATGACGCTTACAGCAATGTTTGGTTCTTGAGAAGGCTCTGCTCCTAAGTCTACCGAAAACACCTGATGCCCCGGGTGAGACAAGGTGCGAGGGGTGATGCGAATAAAGTGCTCTGCGTCTGGATCGAGTTCCAACGGTTTTCGAATCCCGGGAGTTTCCAGGTCAAGCGCTTCATCAAATGATACGCCCTGATGTCGCAAAAATTGGATCTCATACAGGGCGGGCGTCTCTTGAGTTCCCACACGAAAAAAGAGGCGCTCACTTGCGGAAAAGGCAAAAGACCGGGATTTCTCATCGAGAATTGCTTCATGAAGCGGCAACGCGTGGGTCACGTCTGATCCGGAAAAGGCAGAGGCCGATAAAGCGGCGTCGGCCATGAGTCGTGCTGTATAGGTGCCCGGAGCAAGTTCAAACCATTGGAATCCATTCGCAACTGGAATTTGGGACGCCAGGGATGTAATTGCATTCGCAGAACGCACGTCTTCAACATGAATTGCATCCCTCACTCGGCAGCCAGGATAGGTGGGGCCAAAAATAGCATGCACGCCGAAATGATCGGTGAGATATAGCCCCCCCCGAGGGGCTTGAGTTGCGTTGTTAAGTGGATAACCTTCGGGTGCAGAGAAACTCTCATCTAGAAAAATGCTCTGGGCACAAAGGCCGCCCTCGCGCAGAGGGGCTGCGCTCAGCAGCAGATAATCAAATCGCGCTTCGTCGTCACGTGTTCCGTTCCAATAATCCCGATTCCCAAAATGGGCAGTTTTCCGTGAATGGGTTTCGCCTGTGTCATGCTCGGGGTTTGTGCTCCACCACAAGTCCCATAAATACCGGCCTTTTTCCGAGAGTTTCCTGTTCAGGTCGCTGTCGCTGCGTGCGATATGTTGGCTCCAGCGGTGGGAGGTGTCCCAAAAGCCAGGGACTTCTGATGCATTAAGCGGGGAACCGGGAGGCTCTCCGGCAACATTAAGGTCACCCATGAATAGAATGTCGGTGTTATCGACGTGGGTGCCGGGGGCTAAAAAGGAGTGGGCTAGAATGGAATCTTGAATGGATTCCAACTGAGTTTTTCGGACCGTGGACGCGCGCTCAGAAAACCCCGATTGCAAGTGAGCAAAGTAAATGTCGATGTCCCGTTGAGTCGTGGGGTTTTTAAGTCGGACGAAACCGACGCCTTTTTCGGCCTGACTATCGGTATCAAAAGGGTGCGCTGCGAGCCGGTCGAAATTTGAAAATCGGAGGTGTCTTACTTCTGCAATTTCCGCAAAAGACCGAAAGAATTTTTCTAAGCAAACCGTTTTATCAAAAGCGTGTTTGAAGTGCCTGTTTCCTAGGTCGAGATTGCCTCGCGCACACAATTCGGAATAGGAAAAGGGATCCGTGAGGTCTTGCGCAATATCTGCGAGGGGAAATTTGCTGAGAATCGCAAGCCCACTGTCTTGTAGGAGGTTTGCGGAGCGATGAAAAATATGGGTAAAGCGCGTGATATAGAGCGGGGAGACCGCCGCGCTCATGACGGCATCTTGGCAGGTGTCGGAAAAACATTCGTTGAGGACGACAATGTCGGGCCCGCTATCGTTTAAGACATTTTGAACCAGAAGTTTTGCCCGCTTGCGCTGGGAAACAAGATACATATTTGCCACGGTCGTGGGGAAGGTCAGAAACTGGACGTTGAGAGTGAGAGCGGAAAAAGTTCGAGGTTGGGGGGGAGTCGCGGCAGAAGACGCGTACGAATACGAAAAAGGAAATACAATGAGCGAGACCACCAAAAGGCTTCGCCAGATTTTTTCGAAACGCACAGGCACACTCCCCACTTAATGAATACTGCGGGAAGGCCAATAATGTCAATGATTCTAGATGGCGGCGCTGAGCCAAATGACCTCGTTGCGAATCTCGCGCGCACGCGCTAAGCTCTAGCGCTATGAAATTCGAGCTTCTTAGCTTCTCACTTTGCCCCTATGTTCAACGCTCGGTGATCACACTTAAACACAAGAAGGTGCCATTCACTTTTCGAGATGTCGACATCGTGAATCCGCCGGAATGGTTCTTAAAGCTCTCCCCGCTTGGAAAAGTTCCCGTGTTGATGGTGGATGACAAAACGGCCATTTTTGAGTCGGCAGTTATTAACGAATTCTTGGACGAAGTGACTGCGCCCAGACTGCTGGCTTCCGAGCCCTTGCAAAAAGCATTTGAACGCGCGTGGATCGAATATGCTTCGGAGCTCATTGGGATGCTCTATGAAGTTTCGGTGGAGAAGGAGCGAGAGGCGTTGGCCACTCAAAAAGCGGAGTTTTTTGAAACGCTGCAGAAACTTGAACCGATGATCAAAGGGCCCTATTTTAGCGGACAAACTTTTTCCTTAGTCGATACCTCGTTTGCGCCTCTTTTTGTAAGACTAGAGCTTCTAAGCAGCTTGTGGACAGATTCTGCCTGGTCGCCAATGCCTAAAACCCGAAAATGGGCGGAAGCCCTAATTGCGTTCCCTGCGGTTCGGGAATCGGTGAGGCCGACTTTCAAAGAAGATTACCTGGCGTATTTGAAGAAAAACGAAAGCGCGGTTTTGGGTTAGAGCAACCAAAAACATGTCCCCGCAATCGCGGTCGGAATCAGGGCTGCGCGAAAAAGTCCAAGGGGACTGATTCCCTCTTCGCCAAAGCTCGGATTGAGGATGCTGTAGCCTGCTGGATTTGGTGCATTAGCGATCACGGTGAGGCCACCACCCACGACTGCGCCTGCAACCAAGGCGTAGCGCGAGGAATCTGAGAGCGTAGGGACCAGTGATCCTAAATAGGTGAGGGCGGCATTGTCCGTAAAAGCAGTAAGGACGATAGCACCTAAGTAGAGCGAGAGAGTCGAGAGCTGACCCAGAATGAGTCCGAGCCACCAATTCTGCTGGCCTCCGATCACGACGAGTCCTGCGAGGAAAAAAGACACGAGGAGTCCTTGTCGTAGCTGAATCGGTTCCTGGTGTTCACTTGTGACTCGCGTAAAGCCCAAGAAGAAGAGGAACAAGCCAATGACAATTGTAGGGGAGTGGGCCGCCGCGACAGTTGCGATGAGAAACAGCAAGTGGATGGCTTGTACCCAAAGCGGAGATCTTCGGGCGCGGAGTTTCAGGTCGACGCGAAGGGTGTTGATTTCTTTTTTGAACCGGATCGCGACAAATGCGGCTGAAATAATGCAGGCGGTCGCACCTTTCCATCCAAAATTAAGAAACATGTGTTTGAGTCCCCAGCCCCAAGATCCTGCGACCATGAGTACAGGAGGGGCGGCATAGGGCGTGAGGGTTCCGCCAATGGAGACGTTGACGAAGAGGGCCCCGAGTGTGGCGTATTTAAGCTGGGTGGAGATTTCTTTCCCAAAAAAGTGGTCCAGAAGGAGAAGCGCCGTCACTGTCATCGCTGCAGGCTCCGTGATGAAACTCCCCAAGATCGGACCCACGGCCAAGGCGGTTGCAAAAAATGCAATGGGGCGCTTAAACGGAAGAAGCTTTGAGAGAGCTGAGATCAATCTTTCGGCAAGCTCCAAAATGGGGCGGGTGGAGCAAAGACTTAAGACGACAAAAACAAACGCCGGCTCCGTAAAGTTTCGTGACTCAAGATACTGGATAGCAACTGTGGGGCCACTCAGGGCGGCTAGAGCCAAAATCAAAACGGCCGCCCAAAGTCCAAAGACGATCTCGACTTCGCCCAAGAGATGGAAAAAGTTTTCCGGAACCGATCCTTCGCGGTATTGATGGGCCCAGTGTTGAAACCGTTTAACGAGAAATGTGTGACTTACCGCAAGCCCAAATATAATTAGCGCAAGCCATTGGATGAGGGAGGGATTCATGATGCCTGAGTATGGCTGCGTAGCGCCGATATTTCAAGGGCTAACTCAGTTACGGGTCCACCCCAGCGCGCTTCTTCCGTATCTCTGGGATCAGAAGAATACTGATGCGTCTTCCATCGCCTAGCGAGTTCTTTGAGCGAAAAAGGTAAGGAAGGCAGTGGGACGAGGAAGACTTGATTCATTTCGTTTTCCCAATTCGCAGCGAGCTCTGAGTGAAAGGGAGCTAGTTCCTGGTAAAGGGCTTCGAGTTGTTCGAAGACGGCGCCGATTTGTGCGTCTCGATGATCCGTGCTCCAATAATAATAGTTTGCCGATTGCGGAGTGCACGGATTTGTTTGACAGACTTGAATGCCGTTTTCGATGAGTCGCATCCGCATGATGAGTTGGGTTTTGAGGCTCTCTATTCCTCCAATGAGTCGTTTCACTCGGTCATAGGTAGGATTGATTCGTACAATCACGGCATCGGCAAAACTAAAAAAACCCGCGACAAAAAAGGGTTCGAATTGCTCACGAGAAAAGTAGGGCATTTCTTCGGGCGCGAGCTGTGCCCACTGGCCATGCTCGATCTCTTTAATCCAGAGGAACCTTCTAAAGCCCCCCTCTTCTTCGGTGGGTTGATCCATTCGCCAGAACCCCGTTTCAGCTAGAATTCGTACTTTTCTGGGAACGGTAGAGTTCATAAGTCCGATTGGCACTTCGGCTTTGGGGGTGAGATCAAGGTGTCTTACAATATAGGTGTGGCCGCTGTGCTCACTGATTTCGAGTTGAAGTGTTCCGGGCGCAAGGGCTTCTGGGGTGATCGCAACAGGATAAGTGTCCCGGAAAACGCTGTGGGAATCGGTGTAAAGAAGAAGATAATCGAGTGCGGCTCGAAACCGTTTGTCTTCTGCCCAGTTTTCAGACGTCGGCAGACTCATCCATTCACGTCGCATTGATTGGTGAGTCAAAAGTTTATCAGCGCCCGCGAGATGGTTTCCAGCTGGAAGGTGATTGATGCGCGAGAAGATCCAGCGCGCAGCCAGGCCTGCGTCGGCGCAGTCGGTGGGAATTCCAAAGCGGAAAAAGAAATCCGCCGTCAACTCCGTGTCCACCCAGGTAGCGTAGCGCTTTTCCCAATCCCAGTTCCAAGATTCGGTGGCTTTCCAGAGGCCTCCGGCACGGGCTGAAAAAGGCGAAAGCGTGGCAAGCAGAACGAAGACGAAAAACAAGATTTTTCCCATAGAGGGAGGATTCTAGCACACTCTCAGTCGCTATGCTGAAAAATCACAAGGAGTGGTGAGAGAAGTTATTGAAAGATCCCCTTGATTGGCATTTGTTACAGGTTGCTAAACAAACAACAAAACCAACCAAGGGGGGCTCATATGAGCGCTAAGAAAATCAGCTATAAAGGGAAAAAAGTCTACGTGGGAATTGCTGTTCATTTAAAAACTTATTCGATTACCGTTCGATGCGACGGAGAGATCGCCTATCGGGTAACGATGGAGGCAAACCCGACTGGGGTCGTCACCTTCTTGAAGCGGAGCTTTGGGGATGCGAAGAGTATTTTTAGCGTGTACGAAGCTGGTTTTAGTGGGTTTGTACTACATCGTACATTGGTCGAGGGAGGCATTCACAACATCGTAATCAATGCGGCGTCCGTTGAAGTGGCTGCTAACGACAAAGTCAAAACAGATCGCCGGGATTCAAAAAAACTCGCGGAGCAGCTAGAGGCGGGAAGACTTCGTTGTATTTTTGTGCCAGATCGGGCGCAAGAACTTAGACGGCAGTTAACACGCACGCGGGAGCAGATTGTAGAATCGCGGGGACGTGTTGCTCGACAAATTAAGAGCAAACTCTATTATTTTGGCTTGCTCACTTGCAATACTCCTAAACGGACGCTTTGCAATCGCCGTTTAAAAGAGATCTAAGAAACGCAATTACCCGAGGACCTTTCGGATTCCTTGAATCTCTTGATCGAACAATGGCGTTTTTTGACCCTACAGTTGGTGGATCTTCGAAAGAAGCTTCAGGAGCAAAGCAAAAAGGACCTTCATCTGGAAAAGGTTTACCGTAGTGTGCCGGGCATTGGGCCAATTGGAGCGCGAGTACTGTCAAACGAGATGGGTGACTTATCAAAGCGATTCAATAATGAGAGGGAGCTGTTCAAATTCACTGGACTTACGCCGTTAGAAGAGGCCACATCACGCATCAGGGGTCGTATCGAGTCCGGCAAATATTGGTGGAGGCCGCATGGTTTGCGATAGATAAAGATCCGGCGCTTAAAGCCATGTTCGAACGGATCGCTGGCACGCGCGGCAAGAAAAGGGCAATCGTCGCCATTGCCAGAAAACTTAGTGGTCGAATTAGGGCCTGTTTCAGGCAAAAAATGACATATCAATTGGGGGTCTGCATGTGAGTCGAAACACACAACAGCGAATAGAAGTTTTGATCGAATACAATGATTTGCATCGACAAAAAGGTATGAACTGAGAGCTTTGCCGTGACTACGTTATCCCCCTCGTGAGAGGATTTTCTCATCACGTAGTCCCAGTATGTGGCGCGGCACATGATTTTTAGACAGCGAATTTTGCAACTGGTGGCGAGGCTAAGGCCTTGACTACGAATAACAGGTCGTTCAGCTAAAATTGTCGAAGCAGATAGAAAAGGGAAAAGAACCGTAAAAACAGAAACTATTTTGAGATCACAGAATACAAAAAGTCAATTTAGGGCAAAGTCCTTGCTTGATTTTTCACATAACATGGGGAGAATAACAGAATGTGTGGAGGTTATTGTTTGGTGTAGTAGGGCGTGGTGTTAATGGCGCGTGTGCTATCGAATCCGATGAACCCAGATCCCCAGAAGGTGACGAAAATGTCTGAGCCGTGTCCGTCAACGGTGAGCGCGGGGTTACTAAAGTTGATGCCTTGGGCACCTGAGTTGTTTCCTCCAAGATCAGTGAGCGCGTAATGCCCCGAGTAGACTGAGTTTGTTGAAGTTAAGCTTGTGCAACCTGCATCGGAGTAGGCCTTGATTGTGAGGGTGGCGGCGCCATTTGCGTCAAAGGTATAGATGTCCTTGGCATAGGCAGAGTAGGCCCCACGCCAGGCGCAAGTGTTTATGATCCACGTTCCTGCAAGGTTTGCCGCCGTCATTGCTGGGCCTAAACCTCGGCTGGTGTCAGTAAATGAAATAACAAGTGGCGAGGTCAATGAGACGGCTGAAGCAGACTCAGTTTGCATGAAGAGTTCGTTATTGATAATTTCAATTGCAGAATAGAGAGTTTGGCTGAAGTGGCTGCTAGTTTCAGTAAGTGTTAGACTCTTTTGTCCCGAGGATTCGGTTCCCAAGCCGAGGGTGCCCGAGATTACATCTGATTGCGTCGTCGCAACAGCGCAGTTGGCATCGGAGAAGTTTTGGGTGAATCCACTATAACTGCAGTCTGAATTAAACGTGTATAAGACCATTGTTTTGGAGTTTGATCTGCATGGGCCAGCCCAGTCCCCTGCGATGTCAGCGCAAGCAGTTGATGCCGGGCTCGGCAACGCTGAAGGCGAAGCGTATGGCGTTGCCGACGCCGAAGGCGAAGGACTTGGAGTGGGCGATTCGATGTTATCGGCTGTCGCGGCTGCAGTTGCGGGCGTCTCGGCGTTGGGGTCGTTGTAGAACTCCACGGCGCACGAACACATGGCAAGTGTTGCCCATGCTGAAACGAAGGCAGTGGCAAAAGAGCGTCGCGATATCCCCATAGCGATATCTAGTTCCCCCAAATATGATTATAGCTCGGAATTGATTAGTTGACAATTACAGTATTGCGTTTTGGCCGCAGTATTTTTGGTTGTATTTTCAGTGACTTATAGCTGCGGGTGGGCAGCTCACGACCCCCGGCACACAGTGTTTTTGCGCGTCACAGTGCTTTATGACAGCTGTCTCCTCACACGTGGGATCATCGGGCGAGCAGATCTTACATTGTTCACCACAAGCTTTGTCGCGACAGGGTTCGTAACTACTAGGAATGATATAGTATTTATTTACCAAGGTGTCGAGCACACGGTAAAGCGCCAGCGCCTTGGGTAGGCTGCCTGCGTGGCAGGCCTCTTCATTCTGGACATCCACTTTATAGATAGTTTGAAGTGTCCAATCCGTAAACCACATCTGAAGGGTCACGCTCGACATTCCCGGTACGGGACTCATCGGTGAGCAGCTCATCCAGTGCGAAAAGTTCTGCTCCGCCACCACGTCCGCAATGGCTGAGAGCTCAACCCGTTCGCTGGGAGTAATTCGGCCCTGCGCTCGCAGAGCATCGGGAAACCTAAAGTCGTCCTCTGACTCCTGTTCGCGTTCTTGAAAGTAGTGCCCCGTGCTGTCAATCCAAAAAAGCCCACGGCCTTTACAAAGGGGGTAGGGACAATCTTTTTTCTCAGAGACAATGGACCAAGTGACGGTTTCAGTGGGCGTGGGAATCGGAGAAGGGCTTGGGATGGCGGATGGCAACGGCGCTGGCTGAGCGCTTGGTGAAGGCGCGGTTCCAGGAGCGTCAGGAACTGGTGAGGGGCTTGTTGGAGTTTCCGTCGGAGTTTCCGGCGGCTCAGCGGTCGGAATGGTTGTGGGTGCTATACCTGGCTGTTGGCTCTCTTGGGGGAGGGGCGGCGTAGTTTTGCTGCTACATGAAACCATGAATTCGGCACAAGAAAGCGTTAGAATCGTCAAGACAAACATCCACCGACTTAGGCCGTGTGGAAAAATAAATTTGTTCATGCCTCAGAGGGGCTGCAAATATTAGTCTTACCGCTGGTGGTCTTCGATAAACCGCACGACAGCCGGGATCGTGATTTCAGAGGAGTTTTCCCCGGTTAGAATATCGAGGTGTCCGGCATTGGGGACGGTGATGAACATCTTATCAAGGCTCGCGGTCTTCAGATACCCGTCATTGTAGATCTGATGTGTAGAGGCGAGCCGGTCTTTTTCCCCGCCCATAAAGAGGATAGGGAGTTTGAGCGACTTCAAAACATCGCTGTAGCGATAAGCTTGCAGGGGGCGCTCTAAGTGATAATAGCTCGTGGTTTCATGATTATTCACGGCGTTCGCAAGTTGCTCAACCAGATGGGGGCCCAGGTCTTCAAATCCATCGGCGACATGTTTCTTGACCATCTCGGCATTCGTGTTCGACGGCGAGTAGAACATGCTGAACACAGGCGTTTTAATGATCTGCGACTGCAGCCCCGAGTAAGCTTGCGTAAGTTTTTTTCCGATCAGCGGAATCCGATCAAATTGTAGCCCCAAAACGGTGCCAATCCACCCGAGTGGAAGCCCCGGGAGCCTAGGAATGATCCAGAAAAGCGGCCGATCCTTGGCCAGAAGTTCCAGTTCATAGTTTGAGTGATAGAAGTCTTCTTCGGAGCGAATCGGATCTTTGAGGAGATTCTCTACCGAATGCTCCCAAGCCAGATTGTAGACTCCTGCAATCGTGATGACTCCTGCCACCGTGGCTTGCCGGACCGCACTTTTTTCATCGTCAGCGCTGACTTGTCCATCAAGCGTGTAGTCAATTCCGCCAAGGTAACCCGTGAAAACCCATGCCGCCAAGCTGTGGCCGATGAGCCAAGGTTTTTGACCGGTTTCTCTGTACACCTTGTCTACCAGCGCTGGCATGTCATTGATGGCATAGTCATCAACTGTCCAGTGGTGTGGTCCAGGAGGCGTGTCGCTTCGAAAACCTTCGGTCCCCGCGCCTCTTAAGTTTCCAACCCACACATCATAGCCTTGAGCATGAAGGATTTGTGCAAATCGATAGCGCCCAATGGGTGAGTCCCAGATGCGATCATTTTGCGCAAGGCCGTGAATGAGAAGAAGAGGCTGTTTTCCTGGGTTAGAAAAATGCTTGAGTGCCAAAGTGAAACCATCCAGGCTCAGCACAGATTCGCGAATTGGCCCAATGGGGGTGCTAGGGGTGCGAGCAAGCGAAGGCGCACTCTCAAAAGCCAACAAAACCAAGCACGCATAAAAGGCGAAACTTTTTAGTTGCACTGAATTTCCCCTCCACAAAACATTGTGTTAAACTTCAATGCAAGGGCAGCCTCTCTCAAAAATGTGAGGGCTGTCAAGGGGTACAGAGGTATTGTGAAATCCATGTCGCGTCTTGATCGTGAGGAAATTCGCACTTTTACTGAGCTAGGAGTCGCACTTTGGGCGGATCCTGTGCGTTCGGTTCGGATTGTAACGGAGACCCTCAGTGCAGTTTCGTCGCTTGAGCTTACCTCAGAGAGGACGCTTGAGCGCGCTGCGTCGGCCCTCATTGGACGTGCGACTCGCGAGGGGATGCCTGCGAATTTAGTAGAGAATTTGCATTTGCTGGGGCATCCATTTTATCGTTTGTTTCCAGAACATCGCTTTCTGCTTGTTGCGCTGCATCGTGGAAACTGGTCCTATCAGAGATTGGCTCGAGTTTTTGATGAGGATGTGGAATGGGTGCAGGAGCAAGCTTGGCGTGCGCGGGTACAGTTGGGAGAGGCGGGGCTTGGGGCTGCAATGCGTTATCCTGTTGGGAATTCGCAAACCGGAGCCAAATGCCCTGAATACGATACGCTGAGGCCATGGACGCAGCGTTTTTTGGATGATGAATTTGAGAAAAAATCTGAGCAGCTTTTTGTGCAAAATCACCTAATGGCGTGCGCTTCTTGTAGAAAATCGCTGGGTGTTGCCCGCGAGCTTTACTTTGCGATTGAAAAGTTTTTTCCGTCTTTTGCGCAAAAAGAAAGCGAATTTCAACAGTTGCAGCAAGTCGTGGACACGCCGCGGGCATTGAATCGCTCATTTTTGGAAAACAGTTTTCTGGAGTCGCTGGGGGTTTTTGCGGCGCGCTCAGACGCGAAGCTGGGGTTGGTTTTCTTAGCCGTTATGCTCGTCGGGTTCTTGATCCGCGCAATGTCTTAAAGTTGAGATTTAATCCGCAAAAAAACGAATGGCTGCTTTCACCACCCTTGGTTGAGCTAAATCTCTATGGAGGGGAATGTTCCTTTTTTTGGAAAGGAAAAGATTTTTCTCAGTGGTGAAAGCAGCCGAACGGATTTAGCAGTTAGCAATGCTTGTGCCAGTTGGCCGGGTTTGGGAGGTTTTGTGGGCAGTTGTTTTTGTGATTTTTGATGTTGCCCTATAATTAAGGCCTTTTGAGGCCATGTTTTTTTTGACCTCTTCTTTTGAGATCTGTGTCTGAGTGTTTCTATTGAGCTGTGCGCAACTAGTAGGTGGTTCCAAAGGCGTTCTGGGGGCGCAAAATGGTTCCATTTTGGAATCACCTTCAAGGTGCTTGGATTGCAGGTCAACTCAAGTTAGGTTTGAGTTATGTCTTCGTCTGCTATCACCTCCTCATTTACTTCTTCAGTGAGTATGGATCAGCCTTCTCCATGGCGACGCTCCGGGGTGTGGCTTGCTTTGCTCGCGGCTTTGATTTTTCATCTGCTTTTTATGTGGGTGAAGGTTCAGTGGAGTTCGCCTGCTCGTCCGATGCCTGTCGAAGTTAAGCAGATTGATATGAATAAACTCGAGGCGATCCGCAAGCAATGGCGTGACCAAGAGAAGAAACCTACGGGGTTTCTCCTCGATAAAGATCCCAAAGCGCCCAGCGAAAAGGAGGCGCCTAAGGACGCACGCTATGAATCCGCACGTAATGTTCGGGTGGAAAAAGAACAACGGGCAAAGCAAACGAATGTGATTCCTAAGCCCGCAGTTCCTTTTCAGCAGGCGCAGCCCCAGGAAAATGCACTGCCCAAAGCTCAAAACGAAGCCGCTAAGTCGCGATCCAAAGTAAAGCTGGGGAATTTGGGGATTCCCATGAAATTTGCTCCCGATCGCAAAAAAGTAGGAAAAGACGGGCGCAAATCGCAAGCTCAACAAGTGCAGCCCGGCTCGGAGGGGGGCGATCAGGCGCTACGTGAAAAGGATTTGCCGGAGGGGGCTGAGAATCTTTTGAATACAAAGGAATCTATTTTTTATACTTTTTACGCTCGTTTGTATGAAGCCATTGGTCCTGTTTGGCAGTCTCGGATTCGCTCCATTGGCTACCGAAGGCAAGTGCGGCCGGGAGAGTATTCGACCGTGGTGGATGTGATTTTGGATCGAGAGGGGGGGCTCATTGAAATCCGCAGAATGCAAAGCTCAGGAATCGATGAGTTTGATTCAGCCGTGGATTCGTCATGGCGGAAAATTTCGCGGTTTCCCAATCCGCCCACGGGCTTGGTTGAGGCGGATGGATATGTTCATACGGGGTGGACGTTTACCGTGAATGTCGGGCAGGGCGCGATGATTGAGTATTTGCCGCCGGAGCGGGTGTATTGAGGGGCGGTCCTTGAGTTCTGCCAGTGAGTAGGAGCGGTTTGGATTCCAAACATACTAGATGGGGGGTAGAAAAAACCGCTACTTTATTGACGCAATCACCGACACC
This sequence comes from Bdellovibrionota bacterium FG-2, assembly GCA_051382305.1. Taxonomy (GTDB): domain Bacteria; phylum Bdellovibrionota; class UBA1018; order UBA1018; family UBA1018; genus CAIRTR01. The sequence goes on along the minus strand of JBBCAV010000153.1, from coordinate 46,271 downwards.
TTTAACCTTTATTAAATATTAAAAGCCCGCAATTGCCGATAAAACCAACATGGGAATGTGCAGGCACACCTCTGTGTTCATTAATGTATTAGGAAGCTTGTTGCCGCTCTTCTTTACTGAATCTGCAACCGCGTCATCACTTCCCGAAAAATGCGTTCAAAACCTTGTGGCAATTCCGTTTCCTAAAAATTCAACCTTTCGCTCCATTTCAAACGATGGAACTCGACTAGCGCTTTGCTCTTCATTGGGTAAGTTGGTTCTTTTCGAATCCCAAACTCAAAAGTCAATTGCGACTGACATTTCATGCGCCAGTTCAGCCCCAGCGGGCAATAGAGACCACACGCCCAGAAGCTGAGCTTATCAAAGCCTGCGGAGGTACGAGTGAGCACGTTAAGATCCTGACACCCACGCCCGGTTTTGTCGTTCAAACCCCCTCTTCTATCCTACATTGCTCTCTTCCGACTGGAGCGTTAATCCAAAACTATTCTATCCCCGCGCAGGGTAGCGCTACGCTCAATCAAAGCAAAAACTTCATAATTCTCGGTAAAACGGCCCAAGAAAGCTACGCACTGGATTTTGATAATTTGATAAATCCAGTCAAGAAGTTTCCCAAGGAGGCAAACCTGTCTCAGGGAAACTTCGATATTGTAAACGGAAACTTCTTTCAATACACCGCTGTGAGCGGATATAAAGACACCCTGTGGGTTAATGATCGAGAATATATTTTTCCTTATCCCCTCTATCACTCCAAACCGAATGGAAACTTCTCCTTAGATGACAAGGCTAGGCCACCGGTCCTTTATCAAATCGAAAAAGCTTGTTTTACGGGCTCTTTGCAAATTGCAGATGAAACGCCCCTTAAGAAACCAGACTGTGCCAACCAAAGCGTAACAACTAAGGGACAGACACCTCTCTCTAGCTCCGAAAGTATTCTTCATGGTTGCTTTGCCGATATCCATCCCAAGATAAGGACTGGCTAACCGCTGTACCCAATCTGCGCGACTTCAAGAATGGGCAACTCTCCGCCAGCCAAACAGAAGCGTTTTTGCTCAAACTTCAAAAGCCGGGCGCGCTCAAGCTCACTCAAGACGCCGAAGTCATTGTGTCACTTCTCAAATCTGAGCACATCCGAAATAAATTCCCCATCCAGGTTGCCGCCATTCTCGAAAATGTCGCTGCTACGAATATTCAATGCTATCGTGATTTATTGATTGAAATCCCCGACCTTGCTTCTGCGCCTGTGGTTCCGCCGACGGCAGATCTCAATAATCTTTGCCGGACTCCTGACGAAGTGAAGATGCTTACGGCAACGCTCACGAACACGACTGAGAAGATTATGCATCTTTTCAACCCCGACGGCAGGCAAATGACTCAAGCCCTAAATCCGCTTGCGGGGCGTTTCGGAAAAGTCGATAGCCCCGAAGCCCAAAGCTGGCTCAAATCAATTGTCGCAAACCTCCTAGCAGAGAGTGAAGCGGGGACCGGTCTGCTGGTTTACGGAAAAGCACCGTTACCTTTTGTTCGCGACTGGGCTCAATCCGTGTTGTTTCACATCACGCCGCCAGAGCGATCCGAGGTAATCTATATTTTGAAGGACGATTTGCTTCCGGTCATTTTAGACAACTAAATGATTGATCATAACCCCAAGTTGAAAACTGAGTTTGATTTTTCTATAAAGACACTAGAGCCGTCTTCACTCAAAACAGTGAGCTGGACGCACGGCGATCAGGTTAAATCGGTAGCCTTGAATCTGGGCCCAGACACTGAAGAGCAGGTCGAGGAGACCCTGCTCGAGACTTTCTATGGACGCCCCCTCTTGGCCACGAATGATAATTACTTCTTTGCAAAAACCAGCACGGGTGGCAAAGAGTTGGTCCGACAATACCATCTTACTTACGCCGAGGTGGCCGCCATTCGTAGCTATACCGGGAGCATCTTCATGCAAGTCAACAACGCACTAAGAAGTGGGTGCACCGAACTTAAATCCGCAGAGCCCTATATCAAAGTAGTGGGCCTCGTTTTGGAAAGATGGCCCAGTTGAACGTGGGGCTGATTTGCCCGATGCCGCTCTGAAGCATCATCAAGTGGGGGACATTGTGACCTATGAAGGCTATACAAGTACCTCGATCGGATCTGGCTTTAAGTGCACACACCGTTTTATTATTTCCTCTCGATGCGGACGCAATATTGAAAAGATCTCCGTTCACCCAGAGGAGCGTGAAATAATTTTTCTTCCCGGCGCTAAGTTCAAGATTTTAGACCGAAGGGAATCCAAAGGTGGCAAGGCGATTGAATTCGTCATGCAAGAGGTGGGTTGCGAATAGTGCTAAAACCGTACCGATTGGGAGGCTCGGCGCATTGGCCACTCACTTGACGCCGAGCGTCAGATCTGGTAGAATTAACACTGTCCCACGGGGCGTTCTTGTGCATTCCTTCTCTCTGGTTACATGATTGAATTTTAATGGTTGGCTCGACTGGGATTGAACCAGCGACCCCTACCGTGTCAAGGTAGTGCTCTCCCGCTGAGCTACGAGCCAACATTTCGTGTAGGAAACAAACCTATAACGTTGTTTTTTGTTGGCGTCAAAGGTTTGATGTTTTCCCTCCTGCCTCTACTCTTCTCCCTTTTCCTTCAATTTCTCGCCCCCGTCTTCCGATAACTACCTAAGAGAGCCTATGGCCACACCCAATACGAAAAAAACTCAATCCGAATACTCGGCTCTGCTTGAAAAACTTCAAGATATTCCAACTCTTCCGGTTGTTGCGATGTGCGTCAACGAGCTCATTAACGATCCCAGTTCTTCAAGCTCGGACATTGCCATGGTGCTTAAAAAGGACCAGGTCCTGACGGCCAAGATCCTGCGGCTTGTGAATTCCTCGTATTATGCCATTCCAGGGGGGGTGACCGATGTTCAGCGGGCGTTGGCCTTCTTGGGTTTCAATACGCTTGCGCAACTCGTGTTGGGGCTCTCCGTTTTCTCGGTTTTTCCAGATATCGAGTTAGAAGATTTTCCCATGATGGATTTTTGGCGGCACGCACTTGCAACCGCCGTGGGCGCCGAGATGCTCGCGAAACGCATTAAACATCCCAAGCCTGAAGAGGCGTTTACCTGTGGACTGCTTCACGACATTGGGAAACTTGTGCTCCATAAAATTGATCCTGAACGCCTACAGGGAATCATCAAGGAAACCCTCAAACGTGAATGCTCCTTCGTGGAGGTCGAAAAAGAATTTGAACTTCCAGGACACTCTTTCTTGGGCGAGGTGATTGCCTCAAAATGGGGGTTGCCTCAGGTTATTCGTCTCGCGATTCGCTATCATCATTTTGATGTTTCAAAAATGGATAGCGTTTTAGCTTCGGCCAAGCCCGTGATCCACATGGTGAGGCTAGCCAACGCGCTTTGTGTGAAGAATAAAATCGGAAAATCCGGGGACTTCTCTGCTGGCGACATCACGCCCGATATGTTGGCCCCCTTGAAAATTAAGCCGGAGGAAATTCCCGTCCTCGAAGAGGAATTGGGAAAAGAAATAGAAAGGGCCAGCGCGTTTTTGCATGCCCACTAATCGAAAACATCTTCGCATAGCAGAAGCGGAGTCCGAAAATAATTATCAAATCCTATTTGACCAGGCTTCGGACGCAATTTTAACAGTGCTTCCCACGGGCAAAGTCGATGCGCTCAATAAGGCCGGCGAGGAGCTGACGGGGTATCTCAAAGAAGAACTTATTGGGGAATCCATTCAGCTCTTGATTCCCGATCCCACAAAACACCGAATCCCTGAACGAGCAAGGCCGCTGGCGCGAGAAACGTTTAAGATAGCGGGCACGTATGAAGATATCGCCGTGGTGAGAAAAGATGGGTATGTAACGTTGGTCGATGTGAGTGTCCGGCGTGTGCAGGGGAGTCACTCCAAGCTGTCGCTCGCGATTTTTCGAGATGTGAGCGAGAAAAAGCGCATGGAGCGGGAGCTCATCACAAAACACGCGGAACTAAGAAACGCCTACTTTCAGCTCGAAAAGCAAAATGCGGAGCTTCACTCGATGCAAGAAACGCTGGTGCAATCGGGCAAGATGGCGGCACTGGGAGAACTTGCGGCAGGCATCGCACACGAGCTTAATCAACCGTTACAGGGGATCAGAGGTTATGCTCAGGAGCTGCAGGCGATTGCGCTGCCCTTGATTGCGAATCAAGAGGGCTTCAAGCAAACCCAAGACGGTTTGCAAGAAGTGATCAGCAACGCTGACAAGATGGCTAAAATCATTGATTATCTGCGCGCATTTACACGAAAATCAACGGAGAGCCACGAATTCACGAATGTCCATGATCGTATTGAAGAAGCCCTTAAAATGCTAGCCCGACAGTTCGTCACGCGGGGAATTCAAGTCACCCGTTGCTACGGCCAGGAGCTTCCTCCGGTCTATGCTAACGCGCTTCAGTTGGAGCAGGTGTTTATTAATCTTGCCACTAATGCGCGGGATGCGATTGAGGCGACAGGGCGGGGCTCTGGGAAAGTTTCAATTACGACGCGAATTAACGGTGAGTTTGTTGAGGTCCAGTTTAGTGATGACGGCGCCGGCATGAATGAGCGCACCAAATCCAAGGCTTTCAATCCCTTTTTTACGACAAAAGAAGTTGGTAAGGGCATGGGGCTAGGTTTGAGTCTAAGTTATGGGATGATTTCAAAGCTTCATGGTTCGATCCGCGTTGAAAGTGAAATGGGCAAGGGGACGGTGTTTTTAGTTCGCATACCAAGAGATTTTAGGGAATTAGGGTGAAAAATCAGATGCCGCAAAAAGTGCTGGTTGTGGATGATGAAGAAACGATTAGAAAACTCCTGAAGTCGCGTTTGGAGCGTGAGGGGTTTGAGGTCGTAACCGCACATGGGGCCGAAGAGGCCGAAAAAGCCTTGACCCCTGGTTTTGGGGTATTGATCACGGATCTAAAAATGCCCGGCAAAGATGGGCTGGCTTTGATGGCTTGGGCCAAAGAGATATTTCCGCGGCTTCGGGTCATTATGATCACTGGGCATGGCGAAAAAGATGTGGCGATCTCGGCACTCAAGTTAGGTGCCGTGGATTACTTGGAGAAGCCCTTTGATTTAGATGAGCTGAGCATCGCTGTTAAAAGAGCGCAGGCCGAAGTCTTTTTAGAACGCGAAAATGAAGACCTGCTCGCAAGGCTGGAAGCGCGTGCCGTTAGAGCTGAGGCGCAGGGCGGGGGCGCCCGATTGGTGAAGAGCTGGATTGCTTCAAAAGATCCGTCGATGTCCAAGGTCAATGAGTGGCTCAGTGTTTTGCGGCGCGAGGCCTTAAGGCAGGGCGTAGAAGAACCTACCGTCCTGATCTTGGGAGAGAGTGGAACTGGTAAGGAGGGGATTGCGCGTCGAACCCATTCTGATTCGGCGCGTGCGCAGGGACCTTGGGTAGCCGTGAACTGTGCAAATTTTAATGAGCAGCTTTTGGAGTCTGAACTCTTTGGTCATGAGAAGGGCGCCTTCACGGGCGCCGTGGCGCTAAAGCGCGGCCTTTTTGAAATCGCAAAAGGCGGCACACTTTTCTTAGATGAAATTGGTGAAATGGATCCAAAACTTCAAGCTAAACTCCTGCGCGTACTTCAAGAAAAAGTGTTTAGGCGCGTGGGCGCCACGCAAGACGAAAAGACAGATGTTCGGGTGATTGCCGCAACTCACGTGGATCTCAACAAGCGAGTGGCGGAAGGCGGGTTTCGCGAGGATCTGTTTCATCGTTTGAGTCGCGTCGTTTTACAGCTCCCGGCGCTTCGTGAAAGGCGCTCTGATATCGTCCCGTTTGCCGAGCAGTTTTCAAGGGACGCGTTTTCCGCGCGCGGAAAAGTCTTCTCTGGGTTTAGCGAAGAAGCGCGCGCGGCGCTAGAGGGCTACGCGTGGCCGGGTAACGTTCGTGAATTACAAAACGTGATTGAGCGGGTGGCGCTTGTATTCCAGGGTGGGGAGACTGTTGGCGCGAGATTGCTTGCTCTTCCTAAGACGTCTGAGCTGCGAGTAGTTGCTCAGACGCTAAATCTCCCGGTAAAATCCACGTCTCAGCTGGGCGTATATCGAGATCTTAAGAAACGCTGGAGTGAGAATTTCGAAAAAGAGTTTCTGACGGGGATGCTCACCCGTCACCATGGGAATGTGAGTAAGGCCTCTCAAGAATCGAAAATTGATCGCAGTAATTTTCTGCGTATGTTGCGCAAGTTTCGCATCACGGCTTCGGACTTTAGAAAAGTAGGTGGGTCCCCGAGCGCCGTGGTGGTGCCGGTTAAGAAGATCGCTTAGCGCTCGTCCGGGGCATCCACGCCAGGGTGAGTTTTGTACTCGGTGATAAACTCGTGAATTTCGTCGTATTTGACTTCGAGATGAATGATTTCGGAGGTTCTCAAAATCCCGAACCAAAAACTGGTTGCTCGATAAGTCACGGTTCTAAAATCCGGATTCTTCGGGGCGTTGTTGAAGATGAATTTTTCCTTGGGGAATCGGCTTGTATCGTTTTCGCGCGCGCGAAATTGAAAATGAAAAGCGCATTCTCTGCTCTCGCAATCTTTGTCGAAAGCGATCCAGACGTGCTCGTCTTTGATTTCGATGATTTGGCCTCTTGCGTTTCTGGGAATGTCTTCATTGCGACGTTTGTCTTTAATGGTCTTCTCAAGTCCGCCGCCGACGACACTGCTGTCGGATTCTCCGATATAGTCGGTACGATTGATGTGTAGTGAGCGACTCAAGTAGACTCGCGTTTTTTTCATGCCATCTTTTACGGCTTGAATCTCATCGAGCAAACCGGGGGTGAGATCTTCGCGATCGTTTGCAAGGGCACTGTGTAATTGCATTAGGCTTGTTAAGCTCAGGGCGAGTATCAGCATTATTGTTTTCATGCGGTGCAACATATGGTGGCTGCACAGCGTTGTCCAGTAGAAAAAGAGGTCGCGCGCGCATCAGTGTGTCTTTTGGTACCACAGGGTAACTTGGACCGAACGCTAAGTAACCTCGCGTTTTTGCAGCTAAATTTAATGGCACTGCGCGTGCTCTACTTAGTGTGCAAGGAGAAAACACAATATGGACCGAAAGCACCTAGAAACAAGCCTCTTCGAGATTCGCCAACTCCTCTCTAACCTCCATGGTGAAGTCACCGAGTTAGAGGCATCCTACTCTCGGGTGCTTTCGGTTATTCAAAACTTAGAAGGCGTGTGTAACGTCGATGAGCTAACGGGACTCCTCAGAAGAAAGGCCTTCTTCGCTAAATGGAAAACGATTTTGGATACGTGTGAGAAGGAAACTGAAAACTGCGGAATGATCATCGTGGATATTGATCATTTTAAAAAGATCAACGACACGCTAGGGCATGTCGAAGGAGATGTGGTGCTTAAACGAGTGGCAGGGCTTCTAAAGAATTTTGAGTCTGCAGGTTGCGTGGTAGGTCGCTTTGGGGGTGAGGAGTTCGTGATTGCCGCCGAAGGCTCGCAGCAGGATCTCTTAACCCTTGCTGAACGGGTCCGAAGGCAAGTAGAGCGCTTTGGCGGGTGCTCTATCAGTGTGGGTGTCGCCTCTACGGAGCGCTTGGGGTACGAGTCCGAGAAGCTTCTAACCGAGGCGGATAAGGCTCTGTATGTGGCAAAGGCTTCGGGTCGTAACCAAGTGAAGGCGGCATAGGGCGAAGTTGACATAGTTTAGCATACATGGTTTAATAGATGTATGTCTGTTCTGGAAAATGTTAGATCTCAACGCTTATGCCTTGGCCTTACCCAGGTTGAGCTTGCGGCTCAGGCCCAGATTGCGCTCCCGACGCTTCAACAGTTGGAGGCTGGGACTTCAAATCCTTCGATAGATACCCTCGAGAAGTTGGGCCGAGTCTTAGGCTTTTCGGTAGAGCTTCAGCTAAAAACTTGTGATTGGGACCGACTCATCGAATTGGGTTTGCCTCTGATGCGAGCGCAGTCGAGCGCTCTGGGGCCAAGGCATAGGGGCAATCAAGGTAATAAAGAAGACTTGGTTCGAGAGCTCCGCACCGCGATTATTGAAGCGAGCGCTGGTGGATGTGAGGCGCGAAAAACCGAAGCAGTTGCGGCGTTGATTTTGGCGCTTTCGACGCATTATCCTTCCTTTTTCCGAGCCCATTTCGGACGAAACCAGCAGGCCGAGTTTATGGCACGGGTACGATCGGGGCGCGTGGTTAAATTGCGGCGCTTGGCCTTGGCGAAGATTTCGGAGTACTTGTGACCCCTGTGGTGAAGAGTCTTGATGAGAAACTGCTAAAGCGATTCTTGAAGCTGGCTTCTGGGCGGCTAAGCGGGGAGTGGGTGCTCTTAGGAGGAACGGTCTTGCCGTATCTTGGGCACTCCTATCGCACGACGACTGATATCGATTTTGTTCCAGTCGAGGCCATGACGAATGATCAGAGTTTAAAGATCATGACGATTTGCGAGGAGTTAGGGTTACCCATTGAAACCGTGAATGGGGCCGCTGCCTTTTTTCTGCAAAAAATTCCGGATTTCAAGAATCATCTCGTTCTAATTCAGCAGGGACAGGCAAAGATTTATCGTCCGAGCGTGATGCTTTTCCTTCAGTTGAAATTGTCTCGGTTATCGGAATCTGATTTTCGAGACTGTCTTGAAATGCTCAAGTTAAAATCAGCCGAACTATCATCTTCGGAAGGAAAAACACTGGTTCGCTTGATCGGAAAATTAAGGGATGCGTCGGCTGATCGGGAAAAATTGTTACGCTATGACCAAATGCAAGAAGCACTGAAGTCCAGGTGAGTTCCGATTAAGACTTTCTAACTAGATGTCGACGTTCAGACTGTTGTGACGCGATCGCGGCAAACTCTTGTCTCCCGATAGCGATCCCTCTGTGGGCAAGAAACGTGGACGGAGGGTGGGGGCTTCGCTGAAGATTCGCCAGCGGCGGACGATGATGTCATTGGCTTTACGCAGCGATGAATTCAAAGCAATTAGCGAGAATCCGATCAGTTATCTCGGTGCGCTGAGTGCCGTATTGAAACGCGAGACATCGATGCCCGCTAGCTATCGATTGGAATGCGTGCGCTTAGCCCATCGCATTGCGGTCAGGGCAAAGAATGCAGCGTCTGAGAACGCCGCAAAACAGATTCTAGTCGCCGAGATGGAGCGTCCCTTCACTGAGGATTTTAGGCCCCAAATTGCCGCGCAAAAACTGTTTGTTGGTTTAGAAAAAGATCGGAGCGTGGCCATAGAGCAGTCTAGAAAAGTTGAAAGAATTAATGAGGGAAATACTTTTTATCAGAGCTTTCTTTTGGCGGATCAACAAAAGCAATCAAGAAGGACAATTGCGGCGAGTGTCCGGGCGGAATCTAAGGCAAAAGCTCAGGCAAAGGCTCAGGCAAAGGCTCAGGATCCCCCACTCCACGAATAACTGCACCACCTAAGCACACATCGCCTTGGTAAAAGACGGCAAACTGGCCGGGAGCAATCGCGCGCTGGGGTTCATCAAAATCCACTCGCAAGCCGCCCTCAGATCCGTGAGCCGTGATCGTGCACGCCTGATCCGCTTGCCGATACCGGATTTTGGCCCAGCAGCGATAGGGGGCTTTGGGATTCTCGCCGGGTGCCACACCAGAAATCCATGTCGGATTCTCCGCAAAAAGGGTCTTCGCATAAAGCGCGGGATGATCGTCGCCGCGAGCTACATAAAGGATGTTTCTCACAGTGTCTTTTTTAACGATAAACCATGGCTCGCCTTCGCCGCCTAAGCCCAGACCTTTACGTTGGCCCAGCGTGAAGTAGGCACTCCCCATGTGAGTGCCTACGCGCTTTTCATCTAAGGTGCGAATTTCACCTTCATTTGCCGAAAGGTATTGCTTCAAAAAAGGGCGAAACCGGCGCTCGCCAATAAAGCAAATGCCGGTGCTCCCTTTTTTGGCAAACACTGAGATTCCGGCGGCTTCTGCGATTTTACGGATTTCGGGTTTGGTCATCGCGCCCAGTGGGAAGAGGACGTTTCTTAGCGCTTCGCCTTTTACGGCGTGAAGAAAATAGCTTTGGTCCTTGTTTGTATCCAAACCTTTGAGGAGGGTGGGGCTGCCGTGAGTGTCGTGCTCGAGTCTGCAATAATGACCGGTGGCGAAGAAGTCTGCGCCGAGTTCGCGCGCTTTTTCCAAGAATACATCGAATTTGATTTCGCGATTACACAAGATGTCGGGGTTGGGTGTAAAGCCTGCTTTGATTTCGGCTAAGAAGTTTGAAAAAACACGATCCCAGTAGTCTTTGACGAGATCGACGGAAGTGTAGGGGATTTGAAGTTTTGCGCAAATTCGCTCGAGGTCGCTGAAGTCACGCGCAGAGGTGCAACTGCCATCAGGATCTTTCTCATTCCAACTTTTGATGAACAGCCCAATGACGTTGTAGCCCTGCTGTTTAAGCAGAAGGGATGCCACGGCGGAATCAACTCCGCCGGACATCCCCACTACTACAGTCTTAGAAATAGTAAATGAGTGCGGCGCTTGGAATCGGGTAAACATAATTGAACTTGAGGTTACCTTGCTCCGTTTGGAACGACACGGTGACAGGAAGTTCGATGGCTAGGCCGATGGTCTTAGCGATCGTGAATTCAATCCCTATACCCATGCCGAAGTTTAACATCCAGTTATTGTTCCAGGTGCTCGTCGCAGGTTCGTTTCCGCAGGTTGAATTAGGATCCTTGATGGGATTGCCGTAGGGATCATAGCTTATAGGGCAAGGCGCGTAGGTTTGGTTGTTATTGCCGCTATAAAAAGCGCTGACCCCGGCAAGGGCGTAAAACCGAACGATCTGGGTCTTGGCCAGCGTGCGTAGAATCGTGGCGCCAAAGTTTGCGTTCACGGAGGAGCTGCTACCAAAGGCGATCCCGGCGAGTTGCATGCCCCATTTGTTTTCAAAATGGCGACGATAAGCAATTCCGACTCCGGCTTCAACGCCAGCCGCAAATCCCAATCCGTGGCCGGATCCTGTGTTTTCGGATTCTGGTTTTGCGGCCATTTCAGCCACGACTTGATTGACACTGTTTTCGATGACAGCGGCAGGAATTTTTTCAATGACCTGGTAATTTGAGCCTGTTTGAACAGGGGTGTTTACCAAGAGAATTTCGCCATCGGGCGCTTCGTTAGAACTCACGGTGACCCCGACGCGGCCATCTGGAAGAGCGGCTAAGCCTTGGGCTTCGCCTTGGCCACTGATCGCTTTGCGAAGAGAAGTCTTAGCCCAACCTTTGTCGGTCTTCTTTACGCTTCCCATCATCCACAAACCGTCTACGGAGACGAGGTAGGTTAAGTTGCCTGATTCGTTGAGCTTCACTTCAAACTTGGCGTTATCTGAAGGGGTATCAAGCAGGTCTAGGGTTTGTTTAAAATTTTCGTCGTGATCGTTTAGGATCAAGAGAGTACCATGGGGATTCTGGCTTTTTTCGATTACAAAGGTGTCCCCGGTAATGGGATCGATTGCGACATCTTCAGGGGCCGCAGCTAGGGCCTGCGAAGTTGTTCCCAACAGCAGACCCAATGATAGAACGAGTGCTAAACGATTTGAAATAATCTGCATATAAGTCCTCCTAAGACTTCTTAGTAAAGTTACTTTGTAGGTTCAACGTCCCAAACGAATCCCGCTAGATGCGTAGCGTCTATCAGGAGCAACTTGTTGCGTCAACTCTAAAAGGGACACCCTTGGGGCTGAAAAGGTGCGAGGGCCTTTATAGAGGTTTTTGGGCCAATTGCAAGTCTTTAAATTGTGGAGTAGCGTACGGACAAAACTTCCGCGTAAGTATTGACCTTCCGCGTTTGGAAAGGGGCTAATTACAGTGAATAATTCCGGGATCGGCTTGGCCGATCCCTTTGGGCGCACATTTAATTACCTCAGGCTTTCGATCACGGATGTGTGTAACTTTCGTTGCGTCTATTGCCTGCCCAAGGGTTACGTTGCCGAGAAGTGCGGGAGTATTGCCCCCGATTCTTTGAACCCTTTTTTGACCCCCATTGAAATTCAAAATCTCCTTTCTGCTTTTACCACTTTAGGCGTGACGAAGGTCCGCTTGACAGGAGGTGAGCCTACGGTTCGTGCCGATATTCTGGAGATCGCGCGCGTTGCTAAACAGGTGTCAGGAATCCATACCCTTGCGCTTACGACGAATGGTTACCGATTGAAGGCTTTGGCTAGTTCGCTCAAAGAAGCGGGCGTGGATCAAATCAATGTAAGTGTTGATAGTCTTACTCGCGAGGGGTTCCGCTCTATCACGGGGATGGATCGTCGAGATGGAGTCTTGGCGGGCGTTCGAGCGGCTCAGGACGCTGGGTTTGAATCGATTAAGATCAATGTCGTGTTGATGAAGGGGCTAAACGATCAAGATATTGATGCCTACCTTCATTGGGCGAGAACTGAAAAGCTTAGTATTCGCTTTATAGAACTCATGCAAACTCGCAGCGCAGCAGGGGTTTTTGAGCAGGCTCATTTGTCTTTAGATGCTTTGAGGTCAAAGTTTGTTGGCCTCGGTTTTAGTCCAAAATCCAAATCATCTACGGATGGCCCAGCGCTTGAGTATGGGCATCCGAATTATGCGGGAAGTGTGGGATTGATTTCTCCTTATCAAGAAGGTTTGTGTGACGGTTGCAATCGACTCAGGGTGAGCGCTAAAGGCGCTTTGCGGCTTTGTCTTTTTGGGGATGGAAATCAAACGGCGAGCTTGCGCGATTTATTGCAAAGCCCTGATCAACAAAGCGAGTTGCTGGATCGCGTGCGCACAGTGTTGAAGTTAAAACCCGAAGCTCATGGGTTACGTCAGGGGCGCCTGGGAAATATCGAAAATCTTTCGCAAATAGGGGGCTAGCTCATGAGTACTTTTAAAATGATCAACGTAGGAGAGAAGACTTCGACTCATCGTCGCGCGGTGGCCTTCGGCAAAATCGAAATGGCGATCCAGACGGCTCAGCGAATTGCGGCTCGGGATATGCCTAAAGGTGACGTGCTGGCGCTTGCCGAAATGACAGGCATCATGGGTGCTAAGCGAGTTTCTGAAACGCTGCCACTTTGCCATCCTTTGCCGTTAGATGCGGTCTATGTGAAGTGTGAAGTCCAAGGCTCTGAAGTCGTTGTCAGTTGCGAAGCCCACGCTTTTGCAAAAACGGGTGTGGAGATGGAAGCCTTAGCCGGCGTGAGTGCGGCGCTTTTGTGCGTCTATGATTTGACGAAGGGGATTGATCCGGTACTGACGATCTCGGGCATTCACCTGAGCGTAAAAGAGGGGGGCAAATCAGGTGTGTGGGTTAATCCCAATCATGCCCCTGCTGCTGCGGAGCCTCAAGCGGCGCTTGCGTTGAATGGTGTTCGTGCGCGCGTGCTCATCGTCAGCGATCGCTGCTCGCGCGGAGACGCACAGGACACTTCAGGCCCCAAAGCGGTCGAGATCTTGAAAGCCCAAGGCGCAAGCGACATCTGCTTGCGAGTCGTTGCCGATGAGGTGGCTTTGGTGGCGGCTGCTATCGAGAGGTTTTCGAAAACGGACAAAGCAGATCTTATTGTCGTTGCAGGCGGCACCGGAATTTCTCCTCGCGATATTACCCCCGAAGCTTTGACGCTCACGAATTCTGTGCTGGGAACGAAACAGGCCGTGGATCGCTATTTTGGAGAATCAGTCCATCGTGTGAGCATCAAGAGTCTGCTCGTTTCGATTGGATTGGGGAATCTCCTAACGGCCGCTGTCGCGGGACTCCCTTTTTGCCATGGCTCGGGCGGTGCACGAAGCGCTTTATCAAACATCGTGATGGCCGTGGCTTTGCTTGGCTTTTGGTTTGGGCCCTCAGGACTTGGGATTGCGCCGTTTTTGCTTTCCTCCCTGCTCATGGCGACGGGAGTTTTCCATATGGGATTGGCTGTTGAAACTTGGCGGCTGCCTGTTGGGAAACTGAAACTTCTTGTGGCGGCCGGGGTCACAGTCCTCACGAACAATATGCTTTGGGTGTTGTGCGTGGCAATTGCGTTTGAGGTTCTTGAGGAGGGGTTGTGCTATCTTACACTAAAGCGCGCGGAATCCTAACGCAAGTCGCGCAGAGTTTCGGGCCCTGGGGTGTGGAGAGTGTGAGTCTTGATCAGTCTTTGGGACGTGTTTTGGCTACCGATCTCTTTTCACCAGAGGCAGTCCCTTCTTTTGACAATTCGGCCATGGATGGATTTGCGGTCAACGCACTGCTTACTTTTTCTGCCTCTCCGGCAGCGCCTCTGAAGTTGAAAGCGTTGGGTTGCATATCGGCAGGCGATGCCCCCATTTGCGTTGATTATCCTGCGGCCGAGGGGGGCGTATTCGAGATTATGACTGGGGCCCCGATGCCGGTGTCACACGGTTCGATGAAATTTGATGGTGTGGTTAAGATCGAAGATGTTGAATTGGTGCGCGACGCAAAGGGCAACCCACAGGAGGTGATTTTACGAAAAGCCCTAAAACCTGGGGAAAATGTTCGTTTTATAGGTGAAGATTTTAAACGCGAGCAGCAAATAGGCGAAAAGGGGCGGGGCATCACCCCAGAGTGCATCATGGCGTTCGCTTCATTAGGGATTGCCAAGCTTGAAGTGCTGAGAAAACCCAAAGTGATTTTTCTCTCTACGGGCCGCGAGCTTGTGGATCTGGATACCGGGGCACTTAAAGTTGGCCTAAAACCGGGAACTATCCGAAACTCCAGCGCCCCGTATCTTGAAGCCTCTCTAAAAACCTTTGGGGCTCAAGCTACATTTTTTGGCAATATTCAAGATGATGCGCGGGAGTTTGAGCGCGTCTTAGATCGTGTACTGGCGGAAAAACCAGATGTCGTTTTAACAACAGGTGCTGTATCGATGGGCAAATTTGATTTTGTCGCGCAAGTCCTAGAAAAAAAAGGCGCTGAAGTGTTTTTTCATAAGGTCAAGATTCGACCCGGAAAACCAATTCTTTTTGCTAAGCTCGGAAACGTTTCATTTTTTGGCGTTCCCGGGAACCCCGTTTCGACAGCAGTTGGCTTGCGTTTTTTTGTCGTTCCTTTTTTGAGAAATCTAATGGGGTTAAAGAACGAGTCAGCTATTTGGGCGAAACTTGAGGGCGTTGTGAAGAAACCTCCGGGTTTGGAGTGTTTCTATAAGGCGCAGCTTCGTGTAAGCGCGCAAGATGGGCAGGCGCGTGTGAAGATTTTGCAGGGACAAGCTTCGTTCATGGTGAGTCCGCTTTTGGAGGCTAACGCCTGGGCGGTATTGCCAGAGTCTATTGATGTTTTGAGAGAAGGCGAGTTGCTAGAGGTTTATCCTCTGCAGGCGACCCTTAGTGGCGGAGGAGTATTTTTGTGATTGAAGTGAAGGTAAAATATTTTGGAGCGTTTAAGAGGCTGGGCTCAGAACTAAACGTCAACCTTGTCTCCGAATGTAGCGTGGGAGAGTTTCGTCGGCATTTGAGTGAGGAAATCAAGCTTCATGATCCACAAGCGATGGAGGCCGCGCTGGTGAGTGATTCGGTTTTTGCGGATGAGAGTCATATTCTTTCGGATGAAGCACGAATCTCAAAGAGTATGACCTTAAGTGTGTTGCCGCCGGTTTGTGGAGGATAGAGGCGTGGGGCGTATTACGGTAAAAGTGAGCGATGAGGCCATCGATGCGAATCGATTGCAAGCCCTTTTGGCTTCTGTTTCGAACCCTGCGCATGGTGCGAGTGTGCTTTTCTTAGGCATCGTTCGTAACTTTCATGACGGTCGTGAAGTTCTGGCTGTTTCTTATGATGCGCATCTTGGATTATCTGAGAAGATTTTTGGGGAAATTTGTCAAGAAAGCGTGGCGAATGCGCACGCCAAGTGGGATGAAGATTTAGACCTTGTCCTGGTACATCGCGTGGGAAAACTTGCGGTGGGTGAGGCGAGCGTGGGGATAGCCGTGGGGAGTGCGCATCGCGAGGCGGCCTTTGAAGCGTCTCGCTATTTGATAGAGCAACTCAAAATCCGTGCGCCGATTTGGAAATTGGAACATTATAAAGAGGGTGAATCGCAGTGGCTCAAGGGCGTGAGATTGTAGGCGTTGTTTTGGCGGGGGGTAAATCCTCGCGGATGGGGCGTCCCAAGGAGTTACTTGAGGTGTCAGGTGAGCGATTCCTTGATCGAATGATTGCGCGGCTGCGCGAAGTGACCCCTGAGATTTGGGTGAGTGGAGCAGGGGGCATTGCTGATGATTGCCCAGATCTGGGTCCTCTGGGTGGGGTGAGCACAGTCTTGAAGCGTGCGCTAGGTGAGAAAGTTCCGCCCAAAGCATTACTTTTTGTCCCCGTTGACATGCCGCAAATGACAAAGCATTACTTTGAAAAAATGGCGCAAGCCCTCTTGGCGAGTGAGGATACCTTGGCCGTGCATTTTGAGGGATTTCCGCTGCCTGTGGCTCTTCGGTGCGAGCCTCGGGTGTTAGATTGCCTGTTGCGGTGCATTGCGGATTCTCGTCTTTCGGTTCAGGCATTTCTTGAACTTCTTGGGGAAAGCAGTAACCTAGAGGCACTCTCGTTGCAGTCTGTTGAGCGTGCAGCGTTTTTGAATGTAAATACTCCAGAGGAATTTCAGGAATACCATGAACATTCGACTTGATGGAAGATCAGTAAGGTTTCGCTTGAGCGAAAAAGAGTTTGTGAGTCTTCGGGAGGGAACGGCCATTTCCGAAAAAGTACCTTTTCCTGGGGGGAAACCTTTTCGTTTTTCGGTTGGCGTCGGTGGGAAAACCAATCTCGTTTTAGATAATTCTTCTGTCATTGCTTGGGTCACCGGACGTGATGTGGAGGCGTTAGCCGCTGAGCTTTTGAGTTCTGCAAGCAAAGCTTCCGGGGTTCATTTTGAGGTTTTGGGCTCTGATGGCAAGCAACTTAAAATCAGCGTGCAGGTCGACCTTTCTAAACAATCGACTTAGAAACTAAGCATTGCTAGATCCTCGTTTTCGAAACGCACGCGAGGTGTGGCGCCGACGGTTTAGATCAATGGGCTGCTCTGCACCCCATCGCACACGAACAAAAGGCTCTTCTGGGGAGGTACTCGTATGGATCAGTCCCTTGAACGTTTTTTGAAGCTGGCGCCCCATGTGACGGGCGAGTTCGGGGAGGGTGACATAGATTTTGAATTTGTCGGCGACCTCTCGATGTTTTGGGTTATCCCCAAACCATAAGATTCGGCTTTGGTCGTTGCGCTTTCGAAAGATTTGCTCTGATCGTCGCAAGGTATTGAGAATTGCATTCTTTGATTTAAGCCATTGGGTGCCCGTAAGTTCAAGCACACCTTGGGCATAGCGATACTTGAGTTTTAGGCAGGCGGGGCATGTGGCTTTGTGCATTTCAAGCGGCCTTAATTCAAAGTGCTTTTGATATTCGGCCTCCGAAACCCAGCGCCCGCGAAAACAAACGGCTCCACAGTCCTTGCAAGTGGCAAGGCCTGCGGCTTTGCGGGTGTCGCGATAGGGATCAGTGCGGGTAGGCTCTCTAAATTGGTGATCAAGTTTGCGGTTTGTCATGCTCTAATGAGTAGCGAAAACTGGGCCGAAGCGGGGTGGAGCGGGGTGGAGCGGGGGGCTAAGGACCCCATGTTTTTTATTTTTGACGAGTTCTTGTGACTAAGCTTCCGGTGCCTGAGAGCATAAGCTGTTGCGAAGGTTTGACGATTAACTCAATTCTCACTTTATCTTGGAATTATCTTGGAATTATCTTGGAAGAATCCCCGAACTTCGCAAATAGCGAAGAAAATGGCCTACCCGGCAGGGGGGTGAGCCTCTAACTTCACTATTTCAGAAGTTGGGGCGGTCGGGATATCTCATATTATGGAAGCCGGTCATCCGCCGTCGCGAAAACAAACGGTTGTCAGCTATCACATATTGCTATTTCCGCACGAACTCTATGAACGCTCCAATGCGAGTATTATAATCAGCGTGTTCGGGGTCAATCGTTTCGGGATTGGAAGTCATTTTGAGCGCACACAGCATTTTGGAGCCTCCCTTGCCAGTAAGTCGGCACTCCCAGTTGAAGTGATTCTCCTTGCCGATCTTTCTATCCTTGCTATACGCGTATGTGGCAAAACAGGCGGCATCCACGTTGTTGTCATAGTTAACAGCATAAGGCCCCTGCTTGAGGTCCGCGATATCTGTTTTTCCAAGATCCGATATTGTCACCGTTTGCTCGGTATTATCGAAGTAATTTGTCTGTTGCCCAAACGACAAAGTAAATGATCCAAGGCCTGACGGATTATATTGTGAAGGCACCGTAATGGAGCATGGCCATACTCCTAACTCTAGATGTCTTTTTGGGCAAGGATCTCCCTGCTTCACGGATGTTGTGTTAGAGACTAGGGCATGGCTATTCATAATTCTGAAATTGCCGCTTGTTTCGAAGAGATCGCCGACATTCTCGAGATTCAGGGGGAGAACGAGTTTCGGGTACGTGCCTATCGAAACGCGGCGCGCGTCATTACGGGATCTGCGCTGGAACTCTCGGAGCTAATCGCGAAGGGCGAGGCCTTGCCAAAGATGTCCGGGGTGGGGAAGGACCTGGGGCAAAAGATCGCGGAGTTCGTGACGACAGGGAAAATCGCTCTTTTGGAAGAGCTTACGCAGAAAATTCCGGTAGGGGTATTGGAGTTACTGAAGATCCCGGGCTTAGGGCCAAAGCGGGTCCGAACTTTGATGACGGATCTTAAAATTCAAGGAATCGACGACCTCAAAAAGGCGCTTAAAGAAAAGCGAGTGGTCGAGCTGCCTGGTTTTGGAGAGAAGATTGCGCACCAACTTTATGAGGGAATCGTAAAGAAGATGGCGCAGGCCAAGCTTCCCACTCGCGTGCTTTGGGTAGCCGCTAATCAACTCGCATTGCCGATGCTTGAGTATATACGGGCGATCCCAGGGGTTAAGCAAGCGGAGGTCGCAGGGAGTTTGCGGCGCCGTTTGGAAACAGTGGGAGATCTGGATATTTTGGTGGAGGCGGCCGCTGGATCTAAGGGGCATACCGCAATCCTCAAAACCATTTTGGAATATGAGGACATTGAAGCCGTCCTGGCGCGTGGTCCCAAGAAGTTGACGTTTGTATTGAGGGGGTACCCCCAAGGGCACGCAGGGATGCATGTCGACGTACGGCTCGTAAGTGAGCGGGAGTGGGGCGCTGCTTTGCACTATTTTACGGGTTCAAAGGCGCATAACATTGCTGTGCGAACGATGGCGATGAAGAAGGGGCTTCGTATTAGCGAGTACGGGGTATACAAGGGCGCCAGGTGGGTGAGTGGGGCAGAGGAGACGGATATCTTTAAAACGGTGGGATTGTCGTATATTCCGCCCGAATTGCGAGAAAACGCAGGTGAAATCGAAGCCTCTCTCGCACACAAACTACGCTCCCTTGTCTTAACTTCGCATATCCGTGGCGACCTTCATTGCCACACGACCGCTTCCGACGGGCGAAAAACGCTCCAAGAGATGGCGGCCAAAGCACGGGCCTTGGGCTATGAATACTTGGCCGTGACGGATCATTCTCAACGCCTCACAGTGGGGCGGGGGTTGGAGCCCAAAAGGTTGTGGGAGCGCATTCGGGAGATAGATAGATTTAATGAGCTTAATGATGGTTTGTTTCGGATTTTGAAAAGCGCCGAGGTCGACATTTTGGAAGACGGCGCGCTCGATTATGACGATGAGTTGCTTGCGGCGCTGGATTGGGTGGTGTGCTCAGTGCACTCACGGTTTAAGTTAACGCGTGAGAAGCAAGCCGAGCGGATCATTCGCGCGATGGATCATCCTCATTTTCATGTGCTGGCGCATCCGACCGGACGGCTTCTTTTGGAACGCGAGCCTTACGACATTGATATTGAGAAAATCCTACAGGCCGCGCGTGAGCGGGGGTGTTTCTTAGAACTTAACTCCCAGCCTGAGCGTTTGGATTTGAATGACGTGCATTGCAAGTTGGCAAAGGCGTTGGGTGTGAAGGTTGTGATCTCTTCTGACGCACATGATGATCACGAATTGGACTTCATGCCTTTGGGCATTGCACAAGCGCGGCGGGGGGGGCTTGAGGCGTCGGACGTCGTCAATACTCGTTCATGGAGCGAGATTAAGAAGTTGTTGAGAAGGCACTGAGTTTGCAATCCAAAGCGCTAAGGGGGCACACGATGTCGACACTTGGTGCTATGGATATGCATTTGTTGAAAAGAGAAATTGAACTTCTTGGGGAATCGCTCGAAGCCCAGCGGCTGGCGCAGCAGGGCGAACTGGGACACGTCAAACTTGAATTGGATACGTTAAAGCGTTATCTCGAAGAGCATTTTCTAGGCTTTGAAAATCGTTTTGAAGCGCTTTATCGGGAAGAACAGCAAAAGTTCAATCCCGAGAATAGTCGTCGGGAAAAAAGCCAGAGTCTCTGAAATGTTTCACTCTTAATTATTTATGGGCTATGCTTGTGGCATGGAACCGAAGGGGCGCGAATTTGCGGCAGTCGTTTTTGATTTGGATGGCACTTTGATTGATTCAGGGGCCGTCGTGTTTGAGTCGTTTAAATATGCGCTGGAGCCATTTGGCATTGTCTGCGATGACGTGCTGCTTGAGGGAATTCGAGCGCTGCCTGCGCTCGAGGTGTTTAAGGACCTGCTTCCTCCCAAAGACGCAAAAGTTGCCTTTGAGCGGTTAGCGAGTTTCGCAACGCAAGGGGCCTCGAAGATCCCGCTATTCCCGGGAATCAAAGATATGCTTGCCACGCTTAAAACCGCTGGCATTCGAATGAGCGTCTGGACAGGTCGGCCCGCCTTTGGTGCCGAGCAGGTTTTGCGATTAAACGGAGTGCGAGATTATTTCGAAACGGTCGTTGGGGGATGCATGGTAGCTGTCAACAAGCCTGATCCTTCAGGCCTTCATTTGACGTTAGAGAAAATGGCGCTCATGCCCTCACAGATTTTGGTCGTCGGCGATCATCCCCATGATTGGGAAGGGGCGCGTGCGGCAGAATGTGCTTTTGCGGGCGCGGCGTGGGCCAAAAAGCCTGCTCATCTGCCCGAACATCATTTTATGATCGAGCAACCCACGCCGTTGTTTAAGCGCGTGGAGGAATTCGCGGAGTGGCTGGGCTAGGTGAACGGTTAAGCCGTATACTTCTTAATTAACTCATTGGCCACTTTTGGATTTTGCTTGGCTTCTAAAAGCGCGTTGAGCATGAGCGGCACCACAATCGTTGCGTCCGATTCAATGACGAACATCGGCGTGTCGCGCGTGAGTTTGTCCCACGTGATTTTTTCGTTGGGGGTCGCGCCTGAGTACGAACCATACGAAGTCGTCGAATCCGAGATCTGGCAGAAGTACGCCCAAGGTTTCACGGGTTCGCTCAAGTCATACTTAATCGAGGGCACCACGCAGATCGGGAAGTCGCCTGCGATTCCGCCGCCGATTTGGAAGAATCCTACACCTTTGCCTGAAGACAGTTCTTTATAATCATCATAAAGCTGCCCCATGTACTCGATTCCGGATTTGACGATCGAGGCGCTACACTCGTTGGTCTTAACGTGGGAAGCAAAAATGTTTCCAAATGTGGAGTCTTCACATCCCGGCACGACCATAGGTAACTTTGCGCGGGCGGCAGCCAAGAGCCAACATTCCTCAGCACTCCCTTCATAAAGTTGCGGATCAATCTTTTGAATGAGTTCGTAAAAGTACTCATGCCAGAAACGGCGCGTGTTGCTCTTTGTCGCATCCGTCCACATGGGGACGATGTATTTTTCAACCGCGCGAAACGCTTCGTCTTCGGGAATACTCGTATCCGTCACCCGACGCATACGTTGTTCAAGGATGCGCGTATCATCATCTTTGGTAAAATAGCGATACTCCGGAAAATCTTTGTAGCCGTGATGCGCCACGAGTCTAAAAAGGGATTCTTCGAGGTTGGCGCCGGTCACCGAGAGACCGTGAATCAGGCCTGCGCGAATTGCTGGCGCGAGTGTAATGCCGAGTTGGGCGGAGGACATAGCACCGGCCACGGCCCACAACATCTTGCCGCCGCCTTCAATATGACTCCAATAAGAGAGAGTCGCATCACGGGTCGCGCGTGAATTGAAATTTTTGTAGTTTTTGAGGACGAATTCTAGGATCGGCAGATTGGTATTAGGCATGTGGGAAGGCTTAGCACGATCGTTTCGTGGAGAAAAGTAGTTGCGCAAAATCTGACTCTTTTGTTGCGCTTATTACGCCGCAACCAACTCTTTTGGTCGGGCTATTTTCCGGCCCAAACGGCCTTGCGCACCAGCCACCCCAGCTCAAGAGTCGTCATTCCACCCACGAGTCCGCCTAAAACCCAAGCCACGCCAAGGGTCAGGAGTTGGTCACCGGCTAGGCACACGAACGCGGCGCCTGAAAGCAGGGTCATGGAACTCAGTTGAAGGAATCTCGACCCACGGATCACCCGAATCTCCTCCAGACTAAAAATCAGGCTCCCTAAAAGGCCACTCCCGCCCAAGAACACGCCCCCGCAGCCGATCATGCAACCCACGTCCCCAAAGCGCATAAACAGGGACATGAGCCCCATTCCAGGAAACAGGTTCGTGCCGAATTGAGGGCAAAACATCAGCACCACGGCGCCCACGGTTAGTTGCAACGATCCCAGTTTCGTAAACACCCTCCAGACTGGGGGATGAAGGGCGCCGCGTACAGTATTGAGAATCTCATGCGTGAGATGGGCGGGAGGCGTCACCTCTTTGCTTGAAATAAATTCTGTGAAACTTTTGTTTTCAGTCATCATGCGTTCGCCCTCAGTTTCTTGACAGCGCGGCTAATGAGCTGCCTCACATTGACGGGCGAAGTTTTGAGTTTTTGCGCAATTTCTACAAACGAAAGCTCCTCACTGTAGCGAAGTTCAAGGGCCTGACGCTGGTTTTCGGGAAGCGTGCTCAGACTCGGAATCGCGCTCCAGTCCTCCGTGTTTTCCCCTGCCGGCGCCTGTGCTTTTTCGATCGCGACGGGATTAAGTTCTTCTATCGATCGTTTGTTTTTGCGTAACGAATCGATCATCGTGTTTCGGCAAATCGTAAACAGCCAAGGCAGAAAAGGGTAGGAGGCCTCATAAGACGCGCGTGACTGATGCAGCTTCAGAAACGTGGCTTGAAAAACGTCATCCGCCATTCCCACTCCTTTTAGTTTCCCTACTAAAAAGCCATAGACTCGGCCCGAATGCCTGCGATAAAGAACTTCAAACGCCTTCAGGTCGCCCTTTTGATAAGCGACCATCAATGCTTCATTGCTCAGTTCCTCGTCCATTAAACCTCTTCTGTTGCTATATACGATTGGGGTTGCCGGGTTGTGACGGACCGCAAGTTTTTGTGAGTGCAGCCCCCATTTTTCGCAGGTCACCTTGAAAATCCAGATGAGGCACAAACCTAAGAGGGGCATAAGGGAACGACAAATGGGTGTCACCAAAAACGTATTGGGTACGAAGCGTTTCTGCCGGAACGTTGCTATCGATTGAATAGATTTCGTAGCCGCTGGGTGTGGGAAGTAGATCAATGACGATCCAAGAGTGGGCGACAAGTCCAGGGACCTGTAGCTTCAGAAACGTCAAAGCCCGGTTTTGTTCATGGGCCAAGAAAAGATCAACCATATGGGATTTCATTTTTTAGTTTGGAAGAGCGGACTTGCCTCTAATCCCCTCAATCCAGGCAAATCGAAAAATTCCGTCGAGAATTTGCCAACGCTCAAGTCTTCGTTGAATCAAGGTCGAAAAGTCGCACGAGAAATCAAAAATATTGCGATACCCTGGGATCTCAACGACTTCGTTCATTTGCGCAAGCCGCCGAATCAGCTTTCGGGCTTCGTCAGCGGTGGGTTTGGGGAGTTCGGGATAAAACCTCGCGAGATAGAGCGCGGCTCTTTGAAATCGGGAAAGCCACCAACATACCCCTGAACTAAAAGCGCCCCCTTGATTGGAAAAACTCAAGCGCATCGCGGGATCTTGCGCCGCTTGCTTGATGTCATTAAGCGTGCGGGCGCAGAACGGATCTGCTGCTGACGCCCCGGGAACTGGGGCCAAACCTAGGGCGAGCGCAAATATAAAAGACGCGTAAGTGATTGAAAAGCGGTTCATAGTATCATCCCCCAATAACGGTTGGATTTTGATATATCGCATCGCACCCTTAGGCAAGGTATTTCAAAGAGGACAAAAGGCAGGTGGTGTTCCGTTTTGCTAGGTCGGAACACATTGTTCCGTTTGCACTTGCACAACCGAGTGAGCCGGCTGTTAGCCTGAAACACGAAAAAACATGTTTCGGGCAGAATCATAGAATTTAGAAACGAAGGAGAATGTTTATCAAAATCGCTTATCAGGTATTAGTGGCTACAAGCCTCATGCTTTCATTATTGCAAGGTACGGCCTTTGCTGACGATGCGCCTCTCGGGTGCAAGGTTGTCCGAGGATCGTATTATGATGCAACACCGTTGTTGGATTGGAACTCCTCGGCCCAGCCAAATCAATTTCCCGAATTTAAATACTACGGCCGTTATGGGGACGAGTCGGTCTATGTGATCTGGGGGGTTAACATTGGACCGTCTGCATCAGCAGATAGTCGAGGTCGTTTTCAAATTTGGTTACTGAAAGGTCTTTGCTATCACAAAGCCGCATCGCTCGTCAGCAGGGTTTAATGAACACCCAATCTGACGAGGATTTGGACCTGGAAATGGCTATCCATCAAGCTCAAGCTGAGTTAGATCGCTTAAAGCAAGAGAAGCAATAACCTCGGGTGTTGAGCTTCGCAATATACTGTGTTTGACTCCTGATCTATGAACAAAGAGAAACGCAGGCGGACGATGTTCGCGACACTTGCAAAAATCTGGAGAACCCTGGCCCGGTGGATTGGTTCAGTCGTGCTTTTTTTTGCGCTCCTGAGCATTTTCATTATAGTTGCGAAGAGTGCAATGACTTGGCTCAAGACCGTTGAGTCGTTTAGAATCTATAAGTCTGTTCCTGCTTCTGCTGTGCTCGACCCCTCGAGACTCGCCCAAGTGCAGTCTGCCATTCTTGATATTTCTCCTGCTAATGAAGATTCGGGCGCGCGAGCCTATCGCTTTCCTGGTTCTAATTACTATTTAACGAATCATCATGTTTTGAATATTATCTGTTTGAGTACTGGCTGCCCCGAGGAAATGAATGTCAGTTTTTATAACGAGCTTAAGTTTAGAAAAGTACGGATAAAGCCGCTGCGCTGTTCGCAATGGCTCGATGTTTGCGCTTTTGCCGAAGTGGGGCAGCCCATCGGGAAACCTTCTTTTGATAAAAATCCAAATTCCCCTACAGAGAAAGTTCTAACTCTTGCGAATCGGCATTTCGAATATGAGGGCGCGACGCTCGTAAAGCAGGGGGCTGTTTCAGGAAGAATCGGCCCCTTTCTGGAGGTCGAGCTTGACTCTCGCAAGGGCTATAGTGGCTCGCCACTTTTTGATAAAGACGGGCACTTTGTCGGGATTCTGACTGGGGTTCACCTTGTTCGTGCCTTGGAAAAAGGTTTCTTTGAATGGCTTAGGGTTATGTTAGGCACGGGGGACCTTTTTGAAGGGGTCAGTAATGTCATTGATGCTGACGCTATTCGCAGCACCCTTCTTTGCCCTGAACTCACACCTCATAGTGATTGCACCGAAAATGCGTTGCTTTTGTTTTCGGAGTCTTGGTTACGATTTTCGGAACGAATTACCCAGACTCGCTTACCCATGTTTTCGAAACCCATTATTCGCGGCCTGTTTTTTGAAGTATTTCTCAAAGACCTTGAAAACCACTCGTTTGAGGGCGTTCCTAAAAGTGCAAATACTGAACTACCTCGCATCGTCCACCTCATTTGCGACGGCGCTTTTGAAAGTTTATCAGAACCCTTAATCCGCGAAGCGGCTTCAACCCCGGGGCGATGGATGCTTCTTGCTCATTCAGCCATAATAGCTAAAACCAACGGATCACGAAGAATTCTAGATCTTCTTGAGGGCATGAAGCCTCTCCCGCCCGAGCAGTTGGCCTTTATGGCCAGGGTCAGGAAACTCTCAGCCTCTACTCAATAAACTGAAAATCGATTTTTCGCTCATCCAGATCTGCCCGAGTCACGCGTACGCGCACCGGATCGCCCATGCGAAAAGTTCTCTTCTTGCGCGTCCCAGAGAAGATCATGCGCTCTTCGTTGAATTGGTAAAAGTCATCGCCGATGGACTCTGCGGTCACAAGACCCTCGACGTAAGGCGCATCAATTTGGACAAACATCCCGATTTCCGCCATGCCAATGATTTTGCCCGCAAACTCCTCACCCAAATGATGCATCATCAGACGCACTTGTTTTAGCCTCGTCGCTTCGCGATCCGCAAGGGTCGCGACCCGCTCGCGATAACTGCAATGCTCGGCGGTTTCATCCAACAACTTTTCCATTGCGTCTCGCTCGTTCATTTTGAGCGAGGGAAGTTTGCGTTTTTCGATTTGCAGAGCATGGCGCAGGAGCCGATGCACCACCAGATCAGGATATCGCCTAATCGGACTCGTAAAATGAGTATAACCAGGAGAGGCGAGACCGAAGTGGATACCATGAATCGCACTGTAAATGGCGCGTTTTAGGGAACGCAAAAGAGCCGTGTTCAGAAGGGATTGGGCCGGATGCTTGTCCAACCGGCGGACTAGATCTGCGAGCGCCTGATTGAGATTATCGCCTTTTAATGAAAACTTCACGCCTGCGGTTGCGGCAAGTTTCGAAAACTTGAGCAAGGCCTCCGCCGCGGGCTCATCATGCGTGCGATAAATAAACGGCCATTTCCGTTGCATCATCCATTCGGTTACGGCCTCGTTGGCCGCGATCATGAATTCTTCAATTAAACGATGAGAATCGAAACGTTCTGCCAGCGTAATTGAAATCGGTTCGCCGGTATCATCGACGCGCACCTGCGCCTCAGGTAAATCAAAATCGATCGAACCTCGGGCGGTGCGGGTCTTTTGAATCGCCCGAAATAGCTCAAAATGAGGCACAAATTCCCAGCTCGCGTTCCTCTTCTGTGCTTGCCATTCGTTTTGAATCTCGGTGTAGGTGGCACGCCGGTGGCTCTCAATGACGGCCTCGATGAGTTGCGTGTTTTCCCTCACCCCATTACGATCGAATTCCATCTTGGCGACAAAAGCTAGACGGGGCTCTTTAGGTTTGAGACTGCACAAGTTTTCAGACAAGGCTCCGGGGAGCATGTGAAAAGCGCGTTCTGGAAAATAGACACTCGTCCCTCGGGAGAGCGCTTCTTTATCAAGTGCCGTGCCTGGGCGAACGTAATGGCTGACGTCGGCGATAGCGACCCAGAGTCTATACCCTGATTTGTTGCGCTCAACAAAAACGGCATCATCAAAGTCTCGCGCCGTTTCGCCGTCAATGGTAATAAAGGGCACTTTGCGCAGATCTTCGCGTCCTGAGGCGAGAACCTGCTGGAAATCAAGCTTGAATTCTTTTGCCTCGCGTACCGCCGCGGCGGTATGTTCTTCGGTTAAATTGTATTCGGCGGCGACCATTTCGATATCGGCGCTGGCGGGCAGGACACTGCCATAGTTTTGGGTGATTTCGGCGGTGACAGGGAAGGGGCCCTTTTCATGAAAATACAGTTTGGCGCGCACCCAGTCGCCAGGGATCATCGCTTTACCGTCTTTGGGAACCGCAGACTTCTCTGGCACAAAAACTTCTTCGCGTGAGCGTTTGCGTTCATAGACGACAAAGCCCCCACGGGGGTGTTTGCCCTGCGTTGGCATGGGAGAGTAGCGGCCCACCAGCTCGCGAAAACGATGCTCCAAGACTTTAAGATCAACCACGACCCCGCGCTGATTGAGGGTGACCTCCACCCGATCACCCTGAAACAATTTTGCCGCATCTCGCGGCGGGACAAAGGCGTCTTCTCTTCTTTGTCCTTCGAAAATCACAAATCCAAAACCCTTGCGATTCTTCTCCACTGTGCCTCGGAGGCGTGTCTCACGAGGTGCGGAAATTTCCTTGGGAGGTTGTTTTTCTGGGCGGTTTAGCACGATCTTGTGCGTGTTGGGACGCGCGGTGCGCGCGGTGCGCGCGCCTGAAGGCGTGCCCTTTGGTGCATTTTTATGCGCAGGGTTATGGGAGCTTGCAGGCGTGGCGGGAGCCACGCTTCCTTTTTTGCCGTGCACGCGACCACTTCGGTCAACAAAATGTCCACTGTTTGCAGGTCGGTCTTCTTGTTTCTTCTGTCGCTTCATAGCGCTCAATGTAGCGCATATATGGAGGACATGGCAATGACTGAGACGGGCAGGCTGAAAGACCCTAGTGAATTTTCGGGTTTGTTAGGAAATCAAAACCCGAACAAACCCGAAAATTAACTAGCGTCGCGCGCGAACTAATTCAAGCGCTCGCATAAATCGAAAACTGCGCAAAATGCCGAGGTGGAACCACTTGTGCAAGCCAGGGATGCTCTTGGTCAATGAGATGACGGCTCAAACGCCCGCGCGCGACCACCGAAAGCATGCCGCGTGCCGAGAGTTGCTTAAGATCGTCCAGAGTCTTGGAAACGTCCTGCCGAGAGCCGAAATCAAAAACAAAATAGTTCTCCGCAAATGGTAAAACAAACTCTGGCCGCGAAAGATCCACACAAACCATTTGGGCGTTTAAAACTGGCCATTGTTCTAAAACTCGCTGGCTTTCGCGAACGCGCGCCTCCACGGCTTCATATCCTATGAAACGCACTTCTGGGTAGTGCCGGCTTACAACAAAGGCCATTCGGCCATAACCCGCGCCCAGATCAATCAAAGTGCTGCCAGGTTTTGGATCCAAGACGTGAAGGATTTGCCTTATCTCCGTGTAGGGCGTCTGAAAGGATCGCGGAGGCAGATGCTGCCAAAACTGCTGATCAAGGCTCGGGGATGCAAGCCCCGATTCAACAGGCGAAGTTTCAAATCCAAGCCAAGCATCGACCTGCTCTGAATGAATTTGCGCGTCGGCGTAGGCGTGATGGTCAAGTGGAAACAGGGGAAAGGGGTCATGGGAGTCGAAGACGAGCTCACTCACGGACGCCTCAGTGTCCCTTTTTTGTGAGATAATACTCGTAGCCGCCTTCGTACACGCGCAGCTCCCCGTGGTCGACTTCCACAACACTGCGGGCGACGTGCCGCAAAAAGTGTCGATCATGGCTAACGATCATGACGGTCCCATCAAAATTTTGGATGGCTTGCAGGAGAATTTCCCGGGTTTTGATGTCCAGATGATTAGTAGGCTCGTCCAAAATCAAAAAATTCACGGGAGTGGCCAAAATCGTTGCCAACACGAGACGGCTTTTTTCGCCGCCCGAAAGCACCGAGATCTTCTTATACACGTCATCGCCGCCAAACAAAAAAGCACCTAAGAGATTACGAACGTAGCCTAAGGTTGAATCAGGAATCCGGTCGTGAATTTCATCGAAAACCGATTTTTCCGGATTCAAGACGTCTAAAGAATTCTGGCTAAAATAGCCAATATTGACGTTCGCGCCAATGGTGACATGGCCTTCCGTGGGCTCTGTCATTCCGGCGATGCATTTGAGCAGTGTGGATTTGCCCGCGCCGTTAACGCCGACGACCGCGATACGATCCAGCCGGGTCACCCGGCCAGAAACTCCGTGAAAAACCGGTTTCACCCGGCCATCAGGCAGCGGCCAAGATTTAGCAATCCCGTCAAGTTTCACAACGTCATTGCCGCTGCGAGGAGGCGTGGGAAATTCAAAATTTACGGTCTTCTCCGCCGCCGGGATCTCGATGCGGTCAATCTTCTCAAGCTTCTTCACTCGCGACTGCACTTGCGCTGCATGGGAGGCCCGAGCCGCGAAGCGCGCAATAAATTCCTCTTCTTTAGCCAGCATGTCTTGTTGTTTTCTCTGAGAGGCCAGGAGCTGGTCTTTGCGAATGTCCCGCTCGCGCTCATAAAAATCATAATTGCCGGTGTAAGAAGTGATGGCCTTGTTGGCGACTTCCACAATTCTTGTCACGAGACGATTCATAAAATCGCGATCATGGCATGTCATCACAAGCGCGCCTTTGAAACTCGCAAGCCACTCTTCAAGCCAGACAATGCTTTCGATGTCCAAATGGTTGGTCGGCTCGTCCATGAGTAAAAGATCGGGGTTGAGTGCCAAAATGCGGGCCAGCGCAATACGCATTTTCCAACCACCGCTGAAAGTCTCGACAGGGCGGTCGTAGTCGTCAGGACCAATTCCGAGTCCGGTTAGAACGGCTTTGGCACGAGAGTCGAGGTCGTAGCCGCCTCGTTGCTCAAACTCAAGCTGGGCGTCGCCATAGTCTTCAAGGAGCTTCTCCATTTGGTCATCAGACAGTGGTTTCACGGCCGAAAGTTCCAGCCGCTTTTCCATCGTCGAAATCCGCTCCGCCAACGCCGAAATCCGCCCTGCGCCCGCTTTCACTTCTTCGAGTGCCGAGCGGCCAGACATTTCGCCCACGTCTTGGGAGAAATAGCCAATCACGAGCTTATCTGAAAACGTAATGCCCCCGGCGTCGGCCTTCTCCTCGCCCGTAATGAGGCGAAAAACTGTGGTTTTGCCGGCGCCATTGGGGCCGACCAACCCAATGCGATCGTTGGGGCGCACTTGAAAGCTGCCTTCTCGATATAAAACATGGTGACCATACTGCTTGGTGACGTTGGTAAAGTGAATCATAGTGAGGGGAAGGTAATAACAAAGCGCGGCGAGAGAAGATAGGAGGAATTGTGACAAAAAGGAGCGGCTATTGTAGAACATCCCTATGGCAATACACGAACTGACCCCCGAACAAATCCGAACGATGACTCTTGAGCAAAAAGATCAGTGGTGGCTTAAGACCGTTTATAAGCGCGATATGCCGCAACTCAATTTTAGATCCGCTATTACGGGGATGCTTTTAGGCGGAGTTTTGAGTCTCACCAACCTCTATGTAGGGATTAAAACGGGTTGGACATTAGGCGTAGGAATTTCCTCCGTGATTTTGTCCTTTGCTATTTTTCGGGTTCTGTCTCGGCTCAAATTGGGAAAGGAAATGTCGATCCTCGAAAATAACGCCATGCAATCCATCGCCACGAGCGCGGGCTACATGACCGCGCCCATGATGGCCTCAATGCCCGCGTACATGATGGTCACCCACACGGTAGTTCCCATGTGGCAGACGTTTTGGTGGATCATCGTGCTCTCATTGCTCGGCGTCTTGTTTGCGTTCCCCCTTAAGAAGAGATTTATCAACGATGAGCAGCTGCCGTTTCCTGAGGGCTATGCTTCGGGAGTTGTGCTGGACAATTTGCACTCCGATCACGGGGGCAAAGAGGGGGTGTTTAAGGCAAAACTACTTTTTATGGGGATGTTCTTTTCTGCACTTTTAGAGACTTGGCGCAATTCGACGGTGATGGGCGCCCTGAGGCTTAAAGCGCTGGCGCTGCCCCAGTATTGGGATGATTTTGTGTATCGGTTTTTCACGCCGGCGATTGGGGGAATTCCCCTCAAAGCGTTGACCATCCAATGGGAGACTTCGATTGTGATGGTGGGCACGGGCGGGCTGATGAGCATGAAGACTGCGATGTCGATCCTCTTGGGTGGCGGGCTGAACTATTTTGTGTTGGCGCCGATTATGATCAATGCGGGGGTGATTCCGGAGGCGAAGTTCAAGGCGATTACGATGTGGTCGTTATGGCTGGGCGCTTCGATGATGACGACGTCCTCTCTCTATGCATTTTTCTCAAAGCCTCAGATGTTGATTGATGCCTTCAAGAAGCCGTTTGCCAAAAAAGCCGACCTCAAAGTCGACCCCCTCAAAGACATCGAGCTGCCGATGTGGATTTTTGTGGTCGGTATCCCTATCATGGGCGCGATCACGGTTTGGATGGGGCATGCGTGGTTCGGCATTCATTGGTGGCTGGGGCTGCTTGCGATTCCGCTGGTTTTTGTGTTCACCCTTATTGCAGTGACTTCGACGGGCTTGACGGCGATTACGCCGGGTGGGGCGTTGGGCAAACTCACGCAGATCACCTACAGCGTGTTGGCGCCTGGGAACATTTCGACCAATTTGATGACCGCCGGAATCACCTCCGAAGTGGCGCTCAATGCGAGCAATTTATTGATGGATATCAAACCGGGGTACCTCTTGGGCGGCAAACCTCGGCATCAAGCGATCGGCCATGTCCTCGGAATTTTTGCAGGGGGCCTGGTCGCCGTTCCCGTGTTTTATCAAATATTCGGGGGCGATATTTCACGTTTTACTTCAGATGCGCTCCCGCTCCCGGGGGCTTCGATTTGGAAAGGCGTTGCGGAGGTGCTCACGAAGGGATTGGGCGCGCTTCACCCCACTGCGCAAGTGGCGGCGCTTGTGGGTGCGATTCTTGGTATAGTGTTCGAGATTTTAAATAAACGCACTCGTGGCAAATGGCCTATTTCGGGAGTGGGGATGGGATTGGGCTTTGTTTTGAGATTTTCCGACGCCTGGCTCATGGCGGTCGGGACGCTGTTCTTTTGGATTTGCCGCCTCAAATTCAAGGAAAAATCGAGCTTTGGCTTTAGAGCTTTTGTGGCCAACCAAGAAACGCTGGCCGCCGGGGTAATTGCCGGGGGCTCGATTATCGGGATTATCTTGATTCTCATTGAAAGCACGATGGGGCACTAGATCCGATCGCGGTTTTCGGCATCATGCACATTAGGTATAATAACTTTACATCTATGCATTTCACCTTCGCGGGCCGGTGGCGTAGGTTGGGGCCTGATGAAACCACAAAAAATTTCTGTATTGGCTCTGGGTCTTGTCGCTTTTCAATCAATAGTTGGCAGCGCCTTTGGCGCGACTCCAAAAAACCCGGAAAACGGCATATATGCGCATCAGCGTATTGATTGGAGACGTGACGGCGGTCGCGAGCTCGCTCTGCCCATGCGTTGCGATGACATCGTTTACCGCGCGATTAGTTTTTCAGTTCCTGGCGCTTTGGGGCGGGATTTTGTGGTGCGCACGACGGGTTCTGCTTGCCAGGTTATTGCTGCGACTTTTGATGCACAAAAACGTGAAACCAAGATCGTGGTCGAAAATGAGGATTATTGCACTGTGAGTTTGGATCAGCTAGAGCAAAATCAAATTCAATCCATCTTCGTGTTTCAGTTATTTGATGCCTGCTGAGAAGTCGCCAAAGAATCCTCGTATGCCTTGCCATACTTTTCAACCATGCCCATGAGTGAAAAATCTTGTCGCACGCCCCGATTTGCCCGCCAGAGGTGATAGTAATAAAGAGGGGTCCGGTATCCTGGCGCGGTGAGGGCCGCTTCAATCGCAGCCGCGTTCTGGCGAACATCAGAAGACACTACTGCGGCGAGGCCAGAACCTAAGGCTTCATGGGGCTCCATGGTGAGGGCTAAGTCCGAAGCTCTGAGCCAAAGTTGCCGGGTCAGTGCCCCCTCATTGTGCTTACGGATGAAAACCACTCGATCTCGATTGGGAACGGATTCAAAGGCTTTCAATAAGTCGCTACTCGGCTCGGCCTTGAAGATCCATAGTAATGAGGCTTTTCGAATCACCGGGTTTAGCCCACTCCACAGTTCGGCTGCCTTCTTTTGATCCTCAAGTGTGTGCAAGGGGGCAAGGTCAAGGATCCAGTGATCTTTAGTTGCAAAAACGGGAAAAGGGGCTCGGGGTGGAATAATCTTATCCCCCGAGGAAAGCTGGGCTAGAATTTCACGGCGGAGCTGTATTTTTTCATCAAAAGTGACAACGGGCTGCTTTGGAAAAACAACGCCATTGTTAATCACTCTGAGCTTGGGTTGGGCAACACCTAGTGCCTCATAGGGCGCCTGCAGGCTTTCGCTAGCGACGGCTAGAACGTCAACAAAGCGCACAAGAAAGCTCAGAGGAGCGAAGTTCGGCTGGGAATGAACAATGCGAATACGACCAAATGTGAGAATTTTTGTTAAAACCGCGTAAAACAGGGTGCCCTTGCCATGGGAGTGAATGATATTGATTTTGTGGGCATGAATGAACTTAAGTAAGCCCCAAAGCGCCGGGGGTGAAGGTAGCACAAATGGCTCCCACTGGCCCCTGGCTCGAAGCTCCGTAAGGAGCCCCTCAGTTTCAAAAGAAGGGGTAAGAAGCAGAACGCGTCCGTGAACTGTCGTGTGAGGCAATGGCATTGGGAGAATATAGCCGAAGCCTGTGCAATAAATAAATTATTTTTTGGGGTCCGGTGCGTTTGGTGGAATTTCTGAAAGAAGCTCCTTCAAACCCATTACGAGTGTGACCCGAGGTTTCCAACCAAGGATACGCTCCGCCTGAGAAATATCAGCAAGTGAATGTAATACATCAGCAGCGCGGGAGGGTGTTGCGACGAGAGAAGGGGTTCCTCTGGAAATGCCTGAGATTTGTTCCGCTAATTGCCGAATGGAGGTGGCTTTACCTGTTCCTAGATTGATCGCCTCTGCTGAAACGGTCGTGGGTGGAAGGGCCAAAAAACAGGCGGCTACGATATCGTGGACGGAGATGAAATCACGCGTTTGTGTCCCTCCTCCGTGAATTTGAAGGGGGATGTGATCGCGACTCAATCGGGAGAAAATACTGATAACGCCTGAATAAGGCGAAAGAGGATCCTGGCCTCGACCCCAGCAGCCGCACACGCAAGGGCCACTGGGTCGCGGACATCTCCTTTGATGTAGTTCACTCCAGAAACAGGGTTGCGAGGGTCACAGATATCTAGGCTGCGAACTTCGATCTCCTCCAGTTATAAGGACGGGCTTGCGTATCACAGCCGTGAAATACCATACGAATTAAGTTTTACAAAGATCATAAAGTAATGCGACATGGCATAGCGTGTGCAAAAGGGGGTTCTGGAAAGAAGGTCTCTGTATGCACTCTCTTAAATTGGTTCGCTCCGCGCTAAGATTTGTAGGTCTCGGAGCCACATTTTTGATTTTAGCTATCTCAACCGCGACGAGCTCGTATTCGGCAACCGGTTTGCGGATTGCGATCTTCAACGATATCGGGGCGGATTCGGATAAAATTCTTTCGCTATTTAGAGCAGTGCAGGCGATGGGCCATACGCCATTAGGAATTACGCATTCGGATGTCCTGAATAACCGCCTTACGAAAGCCAATTTTGATGTTTTTATTTTGCCTGCAGGTGAGGGCGGCCAACGCTGCTGCAGTGGACATTACGCGGACAATGCGAATTCGCTAGGGAGTATTGCGGCGATGAACGCGATTCGGGCTTACCTCAATAGTGGTGGCGGATATTTTAATGTGGCATCAAATGCGACTGTTGTCGCACGGGATACGTCAAACCGGCCAGTGATTGTGCGTGCTTCATATAATGCGGGACGCGTGGTTTTGGGAGCGTTTGAACTCTCGTTGCGTGGCGATAGTGGCCTGGATTGGACGATTTGGGACAATTTGATGATGGGTGGCGTTCACGCGAATTCGATAGGGGCCTGGAGGTTACTCGGGCGCATGATTGGTTTTGCATATAACGGTGATGCGTCGGCGCCCGCGA
The DNA here is from genome assembly GCA_051382305.1 of Bdellovibrionota bacterium FG-2. Lineage (GTDB taxonomy): Bacteria > Bdellovibrionota > UBA1018 > UBA1018 > UBA1018 > CAIRTR01. The sequence goes on along the minus strand of JBBCAV010000153.1, from coordinate 10,798 downwards.
TGACGGAAACACCTAATCCCACGGGAGCACGTGTCGCGGTGGTGGCGACTCACACGACGGATGGCGGAATCGCGCCTCCCTTATTGCCGGCGGTAGGGCGCGCCATTGAGTTTAGTGGGAATATTCCTCTGGCGATTCGTTTTCAAGAGATTGCGGCTGGGCGCTTGACGTTAGCCAATTTTCAGGTCGCCTTTTTTGATGGTGGCTATGCCTACGGACTGAAGACAGGGCTTGCGGGGCAAGAATCGAAGATTCGAAACTTCATGAGTTCGGGAGGGGCATATTGGGGTGATTGCGCAGGTTCTTTTTATGCGGCATCGACGATTAAATTGGACGGGCAAAATATTCCGTTTCCGCTTGGGATCTATAAAGGAGTCGTGACGGGGCCGATTAACGATATTATCCCTTGGCCGGATTATGGCCTGACTCCGATTAATGTGAGTGGGGATAGCGTCATCGGCGATTTTGGGACGATTCCCACCGATGCGCAACAAGGTTCGCATGTCACGACGGTTGGAACCTATGCTTATGGTGGTTCTGCGGCAGGCCAGGCGGCGATGGTTCGCTATAATTATGGGAGTGGCAAGGTGGTATTGATTGCGACTCATCTTCAGTCTTTACCTGGTAATGACGAATTGGACTGGACGTTTTGGGACGACTACCGAAACAATAGCTCGCTGCCGTTGGTTGACCCGGATAATACCTGGCCGGTTTTTGCGGCGCTATTGAATTGGTTGGCGGGGGCTTAGCACTAAAAATTGATTGGATTGCGATTATTAAGCGCTTGCACGGGACGGTTGTTGTGCCCATAGGCTGTACGAAAGGCCGAGATTTGCGCGGCTGATGCGCGGACGGGAGTGTTAAAGACATTCCAGTTAACGCGCTCAGAACACGGGGGCGTCGTTAACGAGCCCATATAATGGTAGTAGGTTTGAACGGTGGGGAGCAGCTCCAGAGGGTTCAGCGTGACGGCTGCGACCTCTACTTCTTTGTTCTTCTCTTTAGGCAAATTCCTGATAACCTTATCAAGGGACGGGTTCTCTTCACCTTCCTCAATCATCACACCTAAGACCGCCAATTGTCCGCCTTCATTTTTGTGCACAAAATGAAATTCAAGCGGGTAGCTTTTATTTGAAATCGTATGCTCGCTTTGGGCGTGAAAATGCGCCTGAATCAACTGATACTCTTTTTGGCGAATGATCACTTTGCTCCCTGGGGCAAAACTCACTTGCACCGTATGCCCATTATCGATTATTTTGAGCGGCGAGGGTGCGTAGTGAAATTCAATCGGCCCTTCGCCCTTCTTCTTGGACCATTTTAAATTGATGGGGGATTGTTCGCCTCCCTGACCGCAGGTCTGAAACTTGGGGTCCAGCTCTCCCCAGTGTTCGGGTCCGCCTTCGCCCTCGTAGGACCAGTGGGGGCCAGCGTGTGCGGTTGAGTGTGCGGCCGCGCTCGGCCCGGAGTGTGCGCTTGGCGCGGCGGCTCCGTGCTCCTGGGTTTTGCCCTGGTCTTGGCCGTTGCCCTGGGGGTGCTCCTCGGCAAAGAGGGGATTGGAAAAGCAGAGGAGAATGAGGGGGAGGAGAAATGTGGTATGTGTCATTGGATTAAATTTTAGAGGAATTTTGGAAGAAATCAATAGGGCTCTTCGCGGGGGGGCGAGAATTCGAGAGTGGCGAATCATCCGCGATTGCTAGAGCGGGGGCAAAATATTTTTGGATCTGAGATTTAGGTCTTGACGAAAATATCAGGCACTTTGCAGACTCCTAGAGAGGTTTGTTTGCGGCGTTTGGAAATGTATCAGGATTGGAATTCGTCTGTTTCAATAGCAAGCGCCTAAACGCGTGTGTGCCTGCGTTTTTCAGGTGAGCTCGGCCAAGCGAAAATGCCCTTCAGAAAACCCGTGTTATGACCTCTCTCTATGAGAAATCACGAAACCGTATTATCAGAACTTCAAAATGCCGTGGCCGAAGAGCGTAAGTCCCAGATTCGGGTACTCCATTTACTTCGAGAAGTAGAGCGTGACGGGCATTATTTGGAAATGGGCTTTCCCTCACTGTTTGAATTTGTGACTCAAAAGCTGGGATATTCGGCTGTCGCTGCTCATCGGCGTATTCAATCGATGCGGCTAATCAAAACACTGCCAGAAATAGCAAGCCAAATTGAAACCGGCAGTCTGTCACTTTGTGTAGCAGCGAAGACGCAGAGTTTTTTTAAAAGTGAGGACAAGCGGCGAAAGGGCGATGGCGATCAGAAATTGAGTTTGCAGGTGAAGCAAGATATCGCCCTATCTATGCTCGGCGCTTCAATGCGTGAGTGTGAGAAGAAGTTGGCAGAAATTTCACCGCAGGCTGCGCTTCCGTCTGAGAAGACTCGCGAACTTTCTCAGGGCAAAACTTTGATTCAGTTTTCTGCAGGCCAAGAGCTGGTGGAGAAGCTTGAGAAACTAAAGGGCTTGCTCGCGCATCAGAATCCAGACGGCAGCTATGAAGGGCTTTTTGAGGTTTTGGCGAATATGGCTCTAAAGGAAATCGAGCCCAAGAAGCCTAAGTCAGAGCGGCCAGATAATGACGCGAAGACTGCTTTTGTTTCCACAGTGGAAAAAGTCGGGTCACGGTATATTCCGGCGGAGGTCAAACGACGAGTGTTCGCGCGTGATGGGGGATGTTGTACGTATCAAGATGAAAAGACAGGTAAGCGATGCGGGAGCCGATTTGCGCTGGAGTATGATCACGCGAAGCCGTTTGCGTGGGGTGGGGAGACAAGCGAGGCAAATCTAAGATTGAGGTGTCGAAGCCATAACGCGTACACGGCCGAAAAACAGGGGCTTATTTCCCGATCACTGCTTCAACCTACGTCTTAAGGCCATACTGAGAAATCAACACCAGCCTCGACTCAAATCGGGGGGGCAAAACGGTGCCCCGAGACTTCAAGGCTTGCAAAAACTTGACGGTCTCGCCCCAAGCAAAGACTTCGGCCGACTCGCGGGTGAGGGCAATGCGTCCCTCTTCGGTTGCGAGAGCAGGATCAGCAAGATGAGAGAGTTCATGAAACAAAACGATCTTAACCATTCGTCGTTCCATGTTTCAAGGGTCGGCTCGAAGGCCGCGTAATTCTCCCAGGGCGTACCCACGAGATCTCGCTTAAGTAAAACGAGGCCTAATTGCAGGTAGTTTTGGGTGGCGTCGTGAAACCGCTCAACCAGCATTCGTCGTTCGGCGACTAAGCCCCAGTAGGCTAAGACGGTTTGGAATTCCTGGTAGAATACGTCAAGGTTTTCGTTGACCTGTAAAAGCGCAAACCGGCGCGTAAAAAAAGACGTGAGTTGGGCCTCTACCTTGTGTTCCAGCTCCAGGCACACGGTCTGAGTTTCGAGTGGCAAAGAGGTGAGGTGCGCGGCAAGGTCGGAGATGAGCAGATGATAGTCTTTAGCAAACGGATGGGTGAGGGGATTTTTTTCGTTGATACGATTCACAGGGTAGTCGTGGTTGGGACCCTGCATTTTAGCTAGCGGCAGGTAGAGGCTTTTGCTTAAGCGCGACTCGCAGGTGGCAAGGGCTTGATCCCTGGCGGCGTCGGCGACGCCGCTGTTCACAGCCTCTGCGGCAAACGCGCCAGGGATTGCAAACATACTCAGAAGTGCAAAGAGAGAAAGGATTTTAGTCATTGCCGTTGAGTTCGTAGAAGTAGATGGCGCTTCCAGTTTTCCACTCGCCCAGTTTAGCTAAGAGATCGGCGTACTTGCTTGCATCGCAAGTGCCATCTTGGGCGATGGCTGAAAAGCCAAGCGAGAGGAACTCCTGCCAAACAGCGTGAGCCCTAACAGCCATGTAGATGTCTTGAAGTTTTTTGACCTGCCCCCAAAGTTTTCTAAACGCCTGGACATCTCGAAAGTCTGTTTACAATTGGAGCGGGGTTTGAATGCCGGCCATTCGTTCTTTGATTTTGCGGTCACCCATGAAGTAGCCATCAGATACTGTGATGCCGTCTATTTGAAGTTCGTAGTGATTGTTGCGAAGCCCCACGCGAAGGTCGGAGCGATAGCCTACTAGTAATTCAAACATGTCTGTAGGTTCGGAGAGCGTTTCCGTGCGATTATAGTGGCGAATTCCTAAAAATGGAACAGTAAGGGCTGCTAAGCGTTGGAGTTGAGTATCTGCTGTGTTGGCAAGCTATCCAAATTGAATTTTAGCTCCAGGAATATAGCCGCTCTCGCCCTCACTCTCGTAAGTGACGGCAAGGTCAAGTGTTTCGTAGTGGAGGTCGGGGTCGCTTGCGAGCTGCAAAGTGGAGGAAAGGCGCATTGTCTCTGGGAAAATGTCGCACTTTTTGAAAATATAGCATCTATGTTGATCGAAAATTGGTTTGGAGCTGTACCCGTAACCCTCAGTATAAAATTCCAAATCAAAAACCGCGTGTATCGTTTTTGGCAATAACCCCGCGAGCGTCGTCTCGTCGTTGCCGCCACCACTGGTGTTTCCGCCTAAAGTTTTGCCAAATGTGGGAAGTGCGATCTTGCCTTGCTCCGCCTTCACGCTGCAAACCCAAGAGAGTCCCAAAACCAAAGCTGCTGCCAAATTGAAAGATTTCGAAAATTTCATATCAGTATCCGTTTCCTTCCACCCCCTGCGGGAGCCTTTGTGCATCGTGGCATAATGACCATATCGCCTGCGATGCGTCACTAATTACTGACTGAATCGGTATTATAACAGCTTATTTTAATTAAAAAACTCGCAGTTACTTTGCTTTTAATTAAAGAAGACCGATCATGTATTTGAAACTATGGAAGCAATCTCAGTCTTTGATTTCACTGATTATCGACGCTATCTCCACAAATATATCGATACGCGTCCCAAAAAAGGGCGCGGCGTGCGCTCGGCCCTTGCGCAGGCGGCGGGATGCCAGGTCGCGTACCTCACGCGCGTTTTCTCAGATCAGGCGGAGCTGAGCTTAGAGCAGGCCGATGCGATCGCGCTGTTTTTGGGGCATTCACAAGATGAAGCGAATTATTTTTTGCTTCTCATCCAATATGCGCGGGCGGGATCGGCGAGGCTCAGGGCGCATTTCGCAAGCCAACTTGAAGAGGTTCAGAAAAAGCGGCTCGTCTTAAAAGAGCGATTCAAAGTTAAAGAGACGCTGATGCTTGAAGCGCAGACAAAATATTATAGTTCATGGAGCTATACCGCAATCCACATGTGTATCACGGTGCCTGCGCTTCAGACGCGTGATGCGATTGCGCGCTACTTGAAACTCTCGCCCTCGAAAGTCGGCCGGGCGCTTGAATTCTTAGAATCCGTAGGCCTCGCCCGCCATGAATCCGGCCGTTACTTGATTGGAAACGCGCGCGTGCATTTAGGGGCGGATTCGGAATTGATTTCTAAACATCACACCAATTGGCGAATACAGGCCATCGCGTCGTATGACAGGGGTGGCGATCGGGAAGGCGAGCGCGACTTACATTACACGTCGATTGTTTCTCTCTCTCGTACCGATCAGCACAAACTCAAAGCGTTTTTGGTGAAGACGATTGACGAGTTCAATGCGACGGTTGCGCCCTCTCCCGAAGAAGAAGTGCATTGCCTGGCCATGGATTTTTTTGGGGTGAGATCGCCGAGCGAATAGCGTGGCCGTTGCCCGAGCAAAAGAGTTGGTTGCGCTAAGATAAGCGCAAGACTTTGGTCAGGTAAATGCGAAGATTGCTAAGGAACGTTCGTCCAAGCTCCCGCGTTCAAGACATTCTTAAATCCATGGCGCTTCAAGATTACGGCTGCCATCGCGCTTCGGGAGCCCGAGGCACAACACACGATCACGGGTTTTGAGGGATCTAGTTCCGCCACACGACGATCCAGTTGCTGCATCGGAATATTGCGACTTTCAAGCTTCGCCCCTGAGGCAAATTCGGCAGCAGTGCGGACATCAACGATCACGGCGCCTTCACTCATCAGTTTAGGAATCATCGCTCTGACTTTTTTGGATTTGAGATGCCGTCGGGCAAAAAAGGCGGCAATAAGAACCGGGAGGATGTAGGGCTGAAGGGTTTCTAGATTCATATGATTTGCGGGAGTCGCTCATGAATAGAACCACAGTTATTTTGAAAATAAAAGGCCCCTTGCGAAAGAGTTTTGCGTGCCACAAGAATCTTAAACCAGGCCTGTTTACGTGTAATAAAATTTGCCAATCTCAAGCCGTCTGTTATTCTGCCTTCTATGAAGAAAAAAAATGGCCATGGATTTGGCCTGTTGGTGGGGATGGTTCTTTCAACTTCTGCCTTTTCCGCTACGAATATTATCGATATTCAGAGCGTTCAGAATTCGATTAAGAAAGCGAACGCTGCCTGGCAAGCGAAAGAATCTTGGGTCACACATCTGTCTCAAGCTGAGATTCAACGAATGTTGGGTTTGCAAACCCCACCTCAAGGGACCTTAGATTTTGAAGGCCTATCGATGCAGGTCAATCTAGGTCCGAGCACAATTGATTGGCGAAACTACAATGGCGTGAATTGGCTTGGGCCGGTCATGAACCAGGGAAACTGCGGAAGCTGCGTGGCTTTTGCAGCTGTGGCGACACTTGAAGCAAGAACTTCGGTGGCCGCCGGCGCACCATGGCTTGCTCCTAGTTTTTCGCCCCAAGAAGTGTTTGCCTGCGGGGGCGGCGGTTGTGAAACCGGTTGGCTGCCCGATGAAGCGGCAAGCTATCTCAAGAGATCAGGAACCGTGGATGAGGCTTGTATGCCCTACACCTCTGGCTCTACGGGCGAAGATGTTTCCTGTAATCAAAAATGTAGCGACTCAAAGAGTCGCACAACTAAAATCGTATCGTTCTCAATGCCCACCAGCTACGGCGGAAGCGTAGATTCAGTGAAAACGGCCCTAAAAAAAGGCCCGCTCATCACGACGTTGATGGTCTACGCCGACTTTATGACTTATAGCAGTGGCGTTTATAAGCACGTAACGGGATCCGCCTTGGGCGGTCATGCCGTCAGTCTCGTAGGCTATGATGACGTCAAGCGCGCTTGGCTTATTCGTAACAGTTGGGGCAAGGAGTGGGGCGATAATGGTTTTGGTTGGGTGAGTTGGGATGATCGCTCAGGAGTGGGCGCTGATACCTGGGCGATGGAAGTCGCTTCAACCCAGAATTTTTTGTCGGTCACGGCTCCCGCTGATCGCGAGTATGTTTCGGGCGTTTATCAGCTCGGAGTTCAAACCCAAGGTCTGAAAGACGCCGCGATTCGCGTTCATTTAAGGGGGCCTGATGGTGCTCTGCTCAGTGCGATGGATTGTTCAGTCAAGACCGAAACGGGTTGTTCGACAAAGCTCGATACCGCTCAGCTTCGTGAAGGGCGTTATGAGATTTTTGCGGATGGCGGAAGTTCGCAGTCTCAGGTGCGTGAGTTTTTCGTGATTAACTCTGAACCTAAGATGAAACTCAACATGAGTGCGGCTTCGGGAACGAACCTTGGAGCCCCTCTATTTGAGCGTCCTGAGTTTTTGATTAAGGCCGAGTTTTCACCCGTTCCGATTCAGAAGTTAGAGTTTCGAGTTTTCGATATGACGGGCAAACTCATCTTATCCAAGAGCACGGATCGCGTGTTCGAAGAGATGAAAATGGGCTGGAGAGTGATGACGATCGCCGATGGGCAGTACAGGATCCTTTATCATGGGGAGACCCAGTATAACGGCAAGGCCTATGGAGTGGATTCCAATTCATTCAACGTAACGGTGAAAAAATAGGCCGAAGCATTAGCTGTTCGTTTGGTATTTTTTAGGAGCGGGCTCAGCATCTTTTTCAAGATTTTGTTGAAAGATTCTGGGCCCGTTCTGTTTTTTATACTCATTGTCATATCGGTTTTTTGGAGTAGCATCGTTTCAACGGAGGTCATTGAACATGACTAGTACGACTGTTTCTAGGCTTGGGTTTCTCAGTCTTTGTATGGTGGCGGTTGCAGGAGCGGGCGCGGGATGTGCAAAAGCTAAAGCAATCGTAGCAATGAGTTCCGATGAACTTCGAACCGGGGCGGCGACTGCGTTAGAAGACGCAGCGGAGTCACTAGGAGAAGAGTCCACATATTCTTCTTCATCTGCACTCAACGTGCTTTCGGAACTTGCGCCTCACGCCGCTGCTCTAACGACGACAGGGGGGCTTGATGTTTCTCGCACCTGTACCGCAGGCGCCGCCGGCGCAGTAACGGTTGCGGAGACCTGGTCTGGGACCATGACCAAATCCGTCGTCAGACCTAAGGCAACACTCGCAAGTTCTTTGACCGTCACAGGAACCCAGAGCCGCGTTTGGACGCCACCCACAGGGCAGACGCTGGCTTGCACTGCCAACAACAGAGCCCAAGTTCGGTGGGCTAATGATAATGTTGTTTCCGGATTGTCGCTAAAAGTCACGACCGATCGGACGCGCACCAGGACCGTGGATCTTAAGACTTCAAAGCAAACGGTTTCGAGGGCTGTTCAGGGAGTGGTGAAGGGCGCACGAACCATTACTTGGGCGGTGGGGACAAAAACCGCGACGACCCTTGCGCGGACAAAAACGATTTCGAGTTCGGTGACCCGGGACGTTACGACGACCACGAGCGGAGTGGCCGAGACGTTGAGTTATACGGTGGCCACGAAAACCGGCGAAGACTTGAATGTTGAAGTGACCCGGTTGATTGCGGATGGATCATGGGTATCGAAGAAGGTTGTTTCGGGCACGGTTGTGTTGACGAAGCCTGATGGCACGCGCATTGAGAATACGTTTAAAGATCTTCTTTTTGAATCTGCGCAGGACGATCCGTGCCTTGCTACTTCGGGAAGTATAACGGGTGCGGTATATGCCTCAGGTGCCACTGCGGCTTCAAAGACCTATGTGATTACGTTTGGTCAGGATACGGATTCAGGAATTTCGATCACCGAAGACGGGGGCACGGCCGTGGATGCTCCTGAAATTGTGATTCAGGGTTGCGATCTATCGGTTGAGGGGTAGGCGCGTATGAAGTGCGGGTTTTGGGTTTCATTATGCCTACTCGCGCTCCCACTGGTTGACGCTCACGCCTCACGTTGGATTATCAAAAACCCCGGCGTTTTGCCCCGGAATTTTGTGATTCTTGGAGAGCTTAGCTTTGACGGCGAGCGTTTTGTCTCGATTGAGTTACCCGACGGCGCGCCCGACTGCGCGCCTGAAGGCGCCTCTCCTGATTTTGAGATTGGCCCGTTGGGAGGCGAAGCGCCGATTCAAAGTCTTTTGGGCCCTACACGGCCCGAGGCTTGGTTTGTGAAACATCTTCGCTATGAAGAATTGCCAGCAAACGCTGATGGCCACGGAGTTGTGGTGGCAGTCTTGGATGATGGTGTGAAACTTCATCATCCGGCCCTTTTTTCGCAAATGTGGGTTAACCCGCGCGAGCTTGCGGGGAACAAGAAAGACGATGACGGCAACGGTTACGTTGATGACGTTTACGGCTACGATTTTGTGGAACGTAAAGGAGATCCGCAAGGACGGTTCTCGGCAAGCCACGGAACTTTTTGTGCGGGTCTGATTGCGGCCACACGCGAGAGTAAGTCGGAGAGCAAAACCGCCGCGCAAGGCGTGGCTCCCGGCGCTCGCATCATGGCGCTTCGAATTCTGGGAGGACCCGCCTCACTGCAGCCCATGCTTCTTTCAAACGCTGCTGAGGCGATAAAGTACGCCGTTGATAACGGGGCGCAAATCGTGTCGAATTCTTGGCGAATCTACAGTTCTTGGCAAGACTACAAGCCCACGCCTGAGAATTTGGGAATTCTAGAATCTGCCCTCCGCTATGCCGAAAAACGTGGCGTGATCTTTGTGGCGGGTGCGGGCAATGAGTCTTTGGATGTGGGGATACCGGGGTCCGACATTGGAATTCCAGTGGCGTTGCCCGGGCACTCCAATATGGTCGGTGTCGCCGCCAGCGATGAGAACGACGCGCGCGCAACATTCTCGAATTTTGGCATGGGCTTCATTCATTTTGCCGCTCCTGGCACGAATATGGTGTCCACTGAAACGGACGATACCTGGGGTAAGGGCTCGGGCACGAGTTATTCGACCCCGCTGGTTGCAGGAATTCTGGCGCGCGGGTTGAGCGCCGGGATGTCGCCAACGGCGGCCATTCAAAAACTTCGCGAGACTTCGCAGGTGTCTGCGCAGTGGCAGGGTAAAATCGATGCGGGTGGGGTCGTGGATTTAGTTCAGTACTTGAAATAAAAATGATCTAATCTCAATGGCAGCCGGATAAGCCCGTTCACCTCGCCGCCGTCGGCGTGATCTGATAAAATTGTTGCGGATTTTAGGATTGAGGGTACAAATAAAAAAAGCCCGGACTAAGATTCCGAGCTTTAAATAACGTTACTTTAACTACCCCAACGGAGGGAACGATCATGACACGCCCTCGTCGCAGCAGCCCAACATAAAGTCTCATCTCTGGTTCATAAAAACAAGCAAAAACTCCTGAAATTCCGCAAGAATTCGACCGATTTCACTCGTGAGCGCATCTTAACTCTTGAGCATGTGATTGGATTTACGCTCTCTTTGGCAGCGGCTCGAAATGCAAACGGCTATGATATCTCGTCCCAGCATTATTTTCTCGATTTGAGTCACATGACTGAAGAGATTATCGATCCCGTTCGGCATCAGACCATCTCCGATGGACGCGCCAAACTTGGCTGGGAGGCATTTGAGTTTTTACTGACTGAGGCAAATATTGAGAGCGAGAAATTGCCTGAAAAACTTAAATTCAAGGGACACCTCACACGAGCAATCGACGGCAGCAGTTTTTTCGTACCAAGAACCGCCG
>JBBCAV010000152.1:0-22075 GCA_051382305.1 Bdellovibrionota bacterium FG-2 | reverse complement strand
TTTTGTCGACCTACCATGGCGTTTATCCTAAATACCGCAGGGCATACCTGGCCGAGTTCGCCTACCGGTTTAACCGACGCACTTGGCCCTACGAATCCTTCGATCGCTTGCTCTATGCCTGCGTAAACTCAAAGGTTATTACGTTACCGGAGCTAAGGTCCTAATCATCTGGTAGGAATACGTTCAAAAAGGCAAATGCATTTTTTTGAGATCTCCAACCATCCTCCTTGTGGATCAGCGTGTAAGCATGGAATGACTCCGGCGCTGCAAAGGCAACCTAATGAAATTGGAGCTGAATTGTTGGAGGCGCTTTTTTGCGACTGATGTTGTTCGGTCAGTGCTTGATTAGCCGCTCACTTTAACCTAAACTCCTTTAATATGTCGTTCGCTCGTTTCGCCCCAGAAGTAGGCAATCAATCCCTCTCTGCCTCTAATTGGTCTGGCCCTCTGTTAAAGGTGATTCGAGAGGAGCGAGGATTATCTCTTGATGATGTCGGCACGGGCACTAAGATTAGAACAGCAGTCCTTGAAGTTATTGAGCAAGAGGATCGTTCAAAGCTACCTGCCCCCGCTTATATTCGGGCGTTGGTCCTGCAATTAGCGAAGTTTTTGAATTTGCCAGCCGAACAGGTGGTGAAGGGATACTTGGAGCATTTGGAGAGAACTACGGGTTCAAATCAATGCAAAAAGCAGACGCTGTCCATCCGTGCAAGACTTGGGAAACAAGAGTTTTTGAATCGGGATTTCATCGATGTTCTTTCGATGGAATGATCTAGACTTATGACACGAGGATTTTGTTTAACCTCTCACACTTGTGCAAGTGCAGTCATATTTGAAGTCCTCAAGGAATCTCAGTCGGATGAGTCAAGTCAATGCCGCTTCGCCAGGAAATGATACAACGGCGTAGGCATAATAAGGCGACCAATCCCTTGCCCGACAAACGCGGCGATCATGAAGGGGATGATAAGAAGATGCCGGTCCGTCATCTCTGTAACAATCACTACGGCAGTAAGAGGCGCTTGTACTACGCCAGAAAAAAACGCGACCATTCCGAGGAGTGCGCAAGTTTTAAAGTCGGCAAAATGCAGTAGCTTTGCGACTGAAATTCCGATTCCCGCTCCAATGGAAAGGCTGGGCGATAAGATTCCCCCAGCCATTCCTGAAAGGTAGGAGAGAGCGGTCGTAATAAATTTCCAAACTGGAAAGTATAGATCCAACTTCTCTGCAGAATTTGCTAGCAGAGCGGCCTGAGTAGGCTCATACCCTGAACCGAATGTAGCCCCTTTCGTGATGATTCCAATTGCTGCGCAAATTGCACCACAAAGAAAAGCGCGAAGGACCCAGTGTTTGGGTACACGCAGGAGCCGCGGGTAGGCGAGAACTCTGGCAAAAATTCCGCCTAGAATTCCACCGCTAAGACCAATGAGTAGGGCTTGATATACAACATGGAAGTCGGGGGCGGACACAGCAGGGCGTCCGAAGTAGAGATAGTCCCCGAGAAGTGCTTGCGCTGTAATTCCCGAAATAATAACTGCTACCATCATAGCTTGTCGGAACGAGCCCAATGCCCCGTCTATGGCTTCTTCGATTGCAAACGTGATTCCTGCAAGGGGAGTGTTGAAGGCAGCGGCAACTCCTGCTGCAGCTCCAGCGGTCAAATAGGATGGGAGTTCAACGTGAGGCGCGTACTTGCGAACTCTTCTTCCAACAGCAGCAAATACCGATGCTGCAATCTGAATGGTTGGACCTTCTCTGCCGATAGATGCGCCCCCGAGAAGCGCGATCACAGAAGAGATTACTTTAATTATTGCCGTTCGAATCGAGATGAGGGGAGAGTTCCAGGGTTCCTGGTCAAGCGGTGTTTTTTTTCCAAGCTCAATTGCTTCCAAAACCTGCGGAATGCCACTCCCTTTTGCATCGGGGGCAAACTTGCGGACCAGTAGCGTCGCAATGACAAACGCAAAAGGAGTGAAAAGGGTGATCTGATTCGGGGATTTTCCAAACCATAAGCTAAATGCGTTTTGGGCGATCAAAATAATTTTCGCGTAAAGAACCGCCGCCGTTCCAACTAGAACGGCGCCAATCCATAGAGAGGCGTGTCGATAACTGTGTGCTTTTGCCGTTGTCATGAGGGATCTACTTTTATGGTCTTAATACTTTGGATCTTTGTTTGGGCGATCCGGTGAATTTCGGCAAGAAATGATCCTGCCCAAGAATAGACATTTTTTTCAGAGACGACAGCGCGTAGGCGATCCATGCGATTGCGCTTTTCTGCTTCAGGCATCATGAGGGCACGATATAGCGCTTCTGCGCATTCGTCAAAGTCGTATGGATTAATAAGTAATGCGTCGGTTAGCTCGCGGGAAGCGCCTGTAAAAGTGCTCAGAACTAGCACCCCTAGATTGTCAGAATGGGCTAAAACATATTCTTTTGCGACTAGATTCATCGCGTCGTGCAACGAGCTCACGAAGCACAGATCGGCGGCCCTGCAGACGGATAAGAGGAATAAACCCCGTTTTTTTTTGCTCAGGCAATGACAGCGAACGTGAGCAAAGGAATGTCAAGAAGGGTGGGCGCTAACATCATATAACGGTGACGTGGGTTCAGTGTTATCGAGCAGCTCCGCTTCTGGCTTCGTCCAGGGTAGGGCTCACGCCGGAGGACTCATCGGAGAGGCCACTCTAACAGGAACCATAACGGATGCGTACACAACGGGTATTGTAAAAGGCCTTGGAGGAGGAACCAATTTCGGTGGTTTTATCGGGGGCCTCTCTGGCGCCGGAACGCTGTCAAAAGTGTACGCGACCGGAAACAGAACCGGCTCCGGACAAACTGCAGGAGGGCTAATCGGATATGCAAATATGAACACGATTGGAAGCACTGAGATCAGCGATTGCTACGCGCAAGGCAATGTGGGCGCTGGCACATTGGACCAAGTAGGCGGATTGATCGGAGCCACCCATTCGACAGTAAACGTAACTCGCTGTTACGCCTCAGGCGCGGTCCCCCCTCTTCCACTTGGCTCCAGGGCAGATTTAATCTACTCTGCTGGGGCAGGAACGATATCCAATTCGTACGCGTTGAGTACTAACATAATCAGAACAGGTTCTGCCACCGTTACCGCCTGCAGTTCAGAAACAGCGTGAGCCCTAACAGGTTCGAACCGCCCGCTGATACGTGGATAATTGACGAAGGCAACTCCTATCCGACGCTACGGTGACGCTCTCGCTTCGAGCGTAACGTCTGGCCAATTGTTCAGCCTCAACACATGAATCGCGTCGTATTCATTTTTTAGAAAATATTTGCCGACACTCAGCAAATCTTTGCCCCAAGTCACGATACGCGACCACGCGAGGGAGTCCCAGAACCGCCTTTTTCCCTTTTCTTTATCCATTTTGCTATTCTTCTGGAGGAGCGCTTTCATGGGGCGTCCTTTTTCAGCGCCCGTCACTGCGCGAGCGACGAGTCCGCCCACCTCTCGCAAAAAAGCCCGAAGTGCTGGCCTCGCCAGTACCATTCGACGCGCTTTGGTCTGAATGAGGACGTGCAGATGGTTTCCCACACACACATATCTTTTGACCACGATTCCCTGCCTTTGAGCTGCATCATAGACAATGTTTTTGATAATACGCGCACGTTTTGGATGTAGCATAGACCGATCTTCAACTGCCATCGATGAGCGCATCGTGATATGAAGGGGTTTTCCTGGATCAAAAGGGCGCGCAGTCTTGCGACGACCTGATTTTGCAGATGCTTCTCCGCCATGTTCCTTTGCGGACTTTCCTGATTTGAGGCCAGACAGCGGCAGCATGAGCTGCGCCGCTCTGGGTTTTGATTTCTTCTGTTTCACCTGCTCCGTATATGCCACGGGCAATGTCATTGCAAGCCAACTTTTGCAGGTGGATTCAGATTTGAACTAACATTCCACTCGACTAATACTCCTTGCCAATCCAATGAATCAGTCCGGCCAAGAGCGGTGTGTCGTGTCAGCGTGTCAGAATGACAATTGCACCCCAATCCCACACCTCCCCCAAAATTGGCCACCATTGACGCTACTTACCGCGGACCTCCCGGAGTCCCAGAACAAGAAGTCTTGTATTGCTTAATACCCGTCTTTTAATTAGCTTAATTCCTGCAGACGACCATTACTTAGAACAGGAGGGTTTCTAAGACATGTTTTGCCTTAAAGGATTATGTGCCGCGTGTTGTTTTTTGTCCCTAGCCGCCTTGGCCAACGAACCCGTTGAAATCAGCATCCTCCACACCAACGATCTGCATTCTCACTTTCGCCCCTCAAAAACTGATCTCAAACTAGGAGGCGTCGCTCGAATCAAAACGCTCGTGGATCAGCTACGCGCCGAGAATCCCAACACCCTGCTCGTGGATGGAGGCGATTGGGCCGAGGGCAATATCTATTACCTTCCGGGCACTGGACGCGAGTCGCTGCGCATGATGGATCAAATGGGATATGATCTAGCCACACTCGGCAACCACGACTGGCTCAATGGCGCTGACGTATTGCTCAAATCCATTGATGAGGCCAATCCAAAGTTTCCAATCTTGGCCGCCAATATTTCGCTTGACCAGCTGCTGCGTCGCCCCGATCTGACACAAAGACTTCCTCCCTTTGTCATTCGAGAAGTGGGGGGCGCCCGCATTGCCTTCGTGGGTCTGGTGACCTACGAACTCATTTACGACAAGTTCTTAGCCCCCGTACAAATCTTAGATCCCTTCGCCGTAACCCGAGAACTCGTGAAACAACTTTTGCACGGGGAGATAAAGGTGGATGGGATCGTCGTGATTTCCCACAACAGCTCCGCCGTTAACCGCCTCCTACTCAAAATGATCCCGCAGATCGATCTTGTCATCGGCGCGCACGATCATCGAAAATACACTAAACCCGTGGTCGTCTCTCGTTTTGGCTCAAGTGACGGATGGCTCGTCGAAGCCGGCTGTTTTGGCCAGTATTTGGGGCAAGTTAAATTCGCGTATCAAGGTGGAAAGCTCCGCTTACTCGAATCCAAACTTCATCAGATCGATTCGCTCACCGCTGAAGATCCCGTGATCGCCGCTTCTGTTGAGCGAGTTGAAACTGAGATTGAAAACGAGCGGGGCCCGATTTTTCACGACACAGTTGGCGAAAGTCATATCGAGCTTGGACGAGAGGGCGTCGCTCCGCTGATGGGCAGTTTTGCCTCGGATTCTTACCTCAATGCCGTGCCTGCAGATTTTGCGCTAGATTATATGAGTTTTATTTATGGCTCATTGCCGCGAGGGAACCTGAGCACCGTCGATGTGTTTAACAGTAACCCGGGCATCTACCATCCCCAGACCGGAAAAGCTTGGACCCTTCAAACGCTCGAGATCGCCGGAAAAACCCTCTCCCGTCTGCTCAACTTTTTAGCGGCAACAACGCTGCTTAACGCGAACGGGTCCCTTGCTCTTTCGAATCTCGAGGTCGTGTTTAGTCCCGATCTCCTGAGCGCTCAAAAGAAAAAAGAGTTAAGCGCCGTGGCCGCAAACTTGCCGGGGGAGCTAACCCTGCTGCAGGCCCCTGAAGTTAGCCCGGCTTGGTTTGAGTTTCCGATTCGCGAGGTTCGAGTTCAAGGGGAACCCTTGGACGAATCCCGGACCTACCAGATGGTTGTGAACACTTCGATTATCGACACCCTGGAGTTTATGAATTCGAAAATTCCAGGATTGATTCCGCTGAGCTCGCTAAACGACACCGGCATTGAAGCCTGGCGAGCCATTGGGTCCTGGCTCACGCAGCGGTCTCAGAAGTCCCCCATTGATTTTGATTCAATTGCGCTTAATTCAAGACTCAAGACCATTGAACCCGATCTGGGGCTCTATCAAGACGACATTCAATGGAACCCTCTGCGAGTAAACAAGGGGGCAGTGCTTGCTCACGTTACGGTAAAGGTTCGCAACATGGGTGCAAAACCATCAAGTGCATCGGTGCTGAGCCTTCGCAATAACTTATTCGGCGGTGACGAATCGCACGATCCGGCGTGGCAAGCGATTAGCCAGCCACAGGAGATTTCGCCACTTCAAGCTGGTGAAACTCAAACTTTTGTTTTCAAAAATGTTCGAATTCCAAAGGACGCTTTACGACAGGTAGTCGGCGTGAGTGTCGAGATCGCCAAAGCAAAAGGCGAAGCCAACATGACCAACAACACCGCGACTCGTTGGTTTAGTTTAAGATAGGCCTACCGACCAACGACATCTCACCCGAGCTTGCATGTGTCTCAAGCCTCAGCGGCACAACATCGCCAATCGTGTTGCGTTCATAATCCGCACCCTCCGTATCGACAATGACGTGCAAATAGCCAGGCGTATGGCCCCCGCCCCGCCCATCTCGCCCGACCTGCTCAAATAGAACATCAAAAATCCGAGGCGCACTCATCGCCTGCATCTCCTGAAACACCTTTTCATAGTGCGACCGCAGACGCTGCAAACTCAGATCGCCCAAAATCCGCGCACGTTTTATCCGCTCACCTTTTGGCACCGGATTAGGCAACCGCGTGGCCGGAGTGCCTTCGCGCTCACTATAAGGAAACACATGAAGGCGGGTCCACGGCAGTGACTCAAGCGTTTTAAAAGAAGAGTGAAACTCAGCCTCTGACTCCTCAGGGAACCCCGTGATATAATCCATCCCCACAAACACGCCACCCTGGGAAGCTCGCGCGGTAGGAATCGATGCAATTCGATCAAAACACTCACTCACCTCTTGAAACCGATATTTACGCTTCATAAGCCGCAAAATTCGGTCCTCCGTGTGTTGCAACGAAACGTGAAAATGCGGACAAAACCGGGAATCCGCACGCATCAGGCCCACCAGCGCCGGCGTGACTTCGGTAGGATCCAAAGAACTCACTCGAAGACGGGGCACATCCGTCTCGCCTAAAATCCTTCTCACCAATTCTTCCAAAGAAGTGCGTTGGCCGCCGTCCCGGCCGTAATCGCCTAAGTTTGTGCCCGTAAGAATAATCTCTTGCACCCCTGAGGCCACAAGCGCCTGGACTTGCGCAAGTCCATCGGCCAAGGGCAGACTCCGCGCCGTCCCCCTCCCGTAGGGAATAATGCAGTAGGTACAAAATGAATTACAACCTTCTTGAATCTTAAGAAACGTTCGCGTGTGGTAATTCAAAACACCAGTTGCATGAGCGAGCGCAGGACTGGCAAACGGACCTTGAACATCCCAAATCTTAGAGGCATGGCTAAGCGCAGGATGTGCCGTCTCCGATTTTACCCCGCCACCCATAGGCCCACTTACTTGCTCAAGAATTCGATCGACAAGGAGATGCTTCTCGCGGTTACTCACAACTAGTGCATGAACGCCCGGAGTTTTAGCCAAAAGAGCAGGATTCACTTCAGCCGCACATCCCGTGAGCACGACTTGGGCGCGCGGGTAATCACGGATCAGCCGTGCCGCAAGTTTTCGACTCTGCCGATCGGCTTCGTCCGTGACCGTGCAACTGTTGACGATACACAAAACCTCTGAATTTGGGTCAATCTCGAGCTGCCCTTTCGGGAGCCACCCCTTGGCTTGAAGCTCGGCCTCTATCCGATTAGAGTCGTAAAGGTTCGCCTTGCAGCCCAACGTTTTGATGAGATAGTATTTCACCACAAATTCCTAACCGTAATTCTAAATAGAGGCGCCAAGCCCCGACGGCAATGAAACACCCACGCGGTCAATGGTAGCCCCGCCCAAGACCTCCGTATCTTCATAAAATACGACTGCCTGCCCCGGGGTGAGCGCGCGTTGCGGTTCCGCAAAATGGACATGCACTTGGCCGTTTTCAAAAACCACGACGGTCGCTGCCACCTCGGGAGTCCGAGGCCCCAAGCGCACCTGACAATGAAGAGGTCGCAGCTCGTTCAGAGGCACAACCCAATTTGCATCTTTTGCAATGAGTTCACTCTGCATCAAATGCTGCTCTTCTCCGATAATAACCGTACGCTCTTTTTGATTAAACCCGGTGACGAAATATTTCTCAGGTTCTTTGGTGTTAAGTTTGAGTCCGGTTTGACCAATCTTGAAATGATAAATCCCCTCATGGCGGCCATAGGTCCGGCCGTCCCAAGTCTTGATTTCGCCCCAAGGTCTCAAATATTCGGGAACATTTTGTTCCACATACTTCGGGAAACGATCATCGTCGACTAAGCAAATCTGCCCGCGCCCGGGTTTATCCACAACCGTAAGTTCAAACTGCACGGCCAGTTTTTGCACCATGGCCTTGGAGAGTCCGCCCAAAGGCATCAACGCCCGTGCCAGCATTTGCTGATTCAAACCATAGAGAAAATAACTATGATCCTTCTTGGGGTCCACGGCTTTATGAAGACGCACTCGATCGCTCGTCGCGTCTTTCGTTACTTGCGCGTAATGTCCCGTGGCAAAAGCGTCACACCCCAGCTCCAGGGACTTCTCATAGAGATAATGAAACTTGAGCTCTCGATTACAACGAATGCAGGGGTTGGAAAGACGCGCATGCATAATCTCATGGACAAAATGATCCATGACTTTTTCTCGGAACGCATCTTTCACGCGCAGGCTATAGTAAGGAATTCCGAAGCGCTGGCAGAACTTGCGCGCCCGCGGCAAATCCGTTTGAAGACAACAACGGGTGCCAAAGCTGTCTTGAGTGTCCGGCGACTCCTCGCAAAACTGCATGAGCAATCCAATGACTTCATTGCCCAACGTTTTAAGCAAAACGGCGGCGACCGCGCTATCGACGTCGCCACTCATGGCGACCAAAACTTTTTTGCCATCTCCCTTGTCAGTCATGTCTTATCTTTCTTGTTTCCCTTGTCTCACACGAGAAGTACAGCGTTCAAGAGCAGAAACAAAGCCCACAAGAGATTCCCAGGACGTTTCAAGTCCTAAAGAAACCCTGATCGACGAAGACGCAAGTTCGGGCGAATGCCCCATCGCCAACAAAACGTGCGAGGGTTTAGCGGCGCCACTTGAGCAAGCGGCCCCCGAACTCACACAATATCCTTCTAGATCAAGCGCCATCACCAAAGTGTCACTCTTAATTTCTCGAAAGCTCAAACTCAGGGTGTTGGCCACTCTTTGCGCACTCAACCCGTTAATAATCGCGCCAGGAATCCGCTCCAAAACGAGCGTTTCTAAACGATCAAGCAACGGCTTCATGGCAAGCGCAAAAGCCTGCGGATTTAGGGTTTTTGCGGCAATTCCTGCCGAAAATGCGCCCATAAGATTTTCGGTGCCGCCGCGCAGATTTTTCTCCTGGACACCATAAATCAGGGGCATGAGTGGATACCCCTTTTTGCGCCAGAGAACACCACAGCCCACAAGCGCCCCAATTTTGTGAGCAGAAAAACTAACGCTGCTTGCGCCCGAACCGATCACATCGACCGGGATCTTACCCCACGCTTGGGCTGCGTCCAGATGAAGAGGAACCCCCCGCGATCGAGTAACCCCAGCCGCCCGCTCGACGTCTGTAATCACTCCTGTCTCATTATTGACCCAAATCAGGCTCACGAGCGCTGTCTCCTCGCAAATCAAGGACTGAAGTTCGGAGACTTGTGGACTTCCATTTGAATCAACCGGAAGAATGGAAACCGCCCCGCCCTGTGCTTTGAACCAAGGAACGAGACATAGGACCGATTCGTGCTCTACGGGGGTAGTGATCCAGTGGGGGGCCCTGGATGTTTTGAATGCTGCGCCCAAGCGTGAGCGAATTGCAAACTGATTGGCTTCCGTCCCCGAAGAGACGAAAAAGACTTCTTCAGATGTGTCAACGTTGCCAGAAAATGACGCTCCAACAAGATCACGAGCCTCGGTGAGCAGATGCTTCGCGCGTCGACCGAAAAAATGAAGACTCGAGGGATTGTAAAGAGGACTTTCGGTGGGAGGAATGCTGAGGAGCGCACTCAGCGCCTCAACGACTTGGGGTCGAAGAGGCGCTGAGGCGTTCAAATCAAGATAATTCGCGGCCTTTGCCGGCATCGGTCTGTGTTTCAGGCAATCTGAAACCTTCGGTCAAATCAGAAACCTTAGGAAGTTCTTGGGTGCCACGAGCTTTGCGAATGAGGTCTCCGACAGAGGTCGTCGTCAGATATTCCTGCATCAACACGCCGAGGTTTTCAAAATAACCCTTTGTTAACACGAACTCAACCGTGTCACTTTTGATATCGGCGGAGCCAATCAAGTCACGAGCCGGGTTGATGTTTTCACCAACGCTGATGAGGACATCTTTTACAGAAATCTCATCCATGACTCGGGCGAGGACATATCCCCCCCCGGGACCTCGCACACTTTTTACAACAGACCCTTTGCGGAGTCTGCGGAAAAGCTGCTCCAAATAATGAAGCGAAATTTTCTGACGCTCTGAAATCTCCTGTAAACGCACAGGACGTCCATTGGAGTTAAAGGTCAGATCCAAGATTGCTCGGACAGCATATCGTCCTTTTGAAGTCAAACGCATAATTCGTTCTCCCTGTTTCCCTTCATAAACCTAACTATGGCGTACCATGTCGTATCTTACGCGTCAACTAATAATCGCCGATTACCTCATTTTTTTTGTCAGCTATAGGATTGTTCTCGTGTTGCCGATTTCCCTAAAGTTTTGCCGCAGAGTTCCGAAAAGGAAAGAGAAAGGGACCGCCCGGTTTTTACCTATGGCAGACAAAGACGATCAGGGAAAGACTTTTTCTTCTTTTACCGTAGACGCCACAAACCCCGGCGTCACCCAAATGCCAGGAATCACTAAACTTTTAAACAGAAAGAAGCTTGGTCTTCCTGGAGGAACGAAGATGGTGTCCCTGCCCTCCGCCCTCCCTCCAGGCGCGCCTCCAGGTCCTCCTCCCATGAAAGCGCCGCCTATTGTTTTAGCTGCGCCACCCCGTGCAGAGATTTCCATCCAGCTTGTGGACATTCAGATCAACGACGCCCTGCCTCTACCTGTCGAACCCACTCACTCAATTAGGAAGGCCGTCGTTCACCCCGCCACACGACGGCAAGAGCGACGCTCCACCTATCGCATCAAATTGTGGAAAAAAGAAGAGTTGAGCAAAAGTAGTGATCCACTTGAAGCGGCCCTGAACATTTTTCTTCAGGCTTCTGCGACTCGTGCATTATTCATGACTCAAATCGCAAATCAAAGCCCAGGCAACGGAACCCACATTTTTTGCGGTCACGGAGCCATTGGAGAGAGGACTTATCTTGCGCTTTGGACAGGATTTCTCTGGAACACTTCACTCACTCCCGAGGTCTCCAGTCAACTTTTTAAGGCCAAGGACAATAGGGGCTGGATTGAACTTGCGCTCATCCAAGCCCATGACGCCAATAATTCTTTTCGCCGCGCCGTAGGTTGTGACTCCGAGGAGTTCTTAAGTCTCTATATATGCGGTCCTCAAAATGCTCCGACCGGAATCCTCATGGTCTTTTCGAAATCAAGCTTGGCATCACTTTTCCCCAAGGTAAAGGAGCTGCTTCGCAGCATCCCGCCGCTACTCACAACGGGGACCAAAGCGGCCTAATTGTGATCTCGCGTTGCTCGGGGTCGGGAGAACAAAAACTCAAGCTCGCGCGCCAATGCCTCTTGCCTGCGCGTGACAGGATCTTCTCCACAAATAAAGGAAACTGAGACGCCCACTCCACAAAAACAAATCGGGTAGGATCCTCGAAATATTCTGGGATTCCCACCTCCTCAAGTTCCTCATCGCTCTTCAACCGGTAAAGGTCAAGATGCACGACGGACACCCCTTTTGAATGATATTCATGGGCAATGGAAAAAGAGGGACTTCCCTCCGGTGGTTGCGCAACACCTAAGGCCAGCAGTAACTCGCGCGCAAAGGTGGTTTTGCCCACCCCCATCGGCCCCTCCAAGAAAACCACATCACCCGCAAGAAGTTCGCGGGCAAATCGCGAAGCCAAAGCGCTCAACGCTTGTTCAGAGGAGATACGCTCGGCCAGGAGTTTTGGAGGCGATGACTTTTGGGTTTTTGATTTCTTTGAACGCATCGCTAATCCCTTCGATAATATCTGGGGCGGTCATACTTCGATGCCCTCGAGAACGAGCGGCAAAATCCCCCGCCAGCGAATGCAGGTAAACTCCCAGCTGGGCCGCTTGAAACGCATCCATCCCTTGCCCGAGGAGCCCACCAATCATGCCCGCCAAAACATCACCACT
The DNA here is from genome assembly GCA_051382305.1 of Bdellovibrionota bacterium FG-2. GTDB lineage: Bacteria > Bdellovibrionota > UBA1018 > UBA1018 > UBA1018 > CAIRTR01. The sequence continues at coordinate 9,911 of JBBCAV010000152.1, read as the reverse complement.
GCCTGCGGTTGCCATTCCTTCGTTAGGATAATGGTTCAAATAAAATTTCTCATCTGGTGAGGTGATGAGAGTCGCAGCCCCTTTGAGGACCGTGATGGCGTGGGTCTTACTCACGAGCTCCCGCAAGTATTCTTGGGGATTGGAACGAATGAGTTCCTTCTCCGTATCCATGAGTCTCGCCATTTCACCTAAATGCGGCGTGAGCACGGTGGGGGCTCGCCGATTCACCAACAGCGAATGAAGTTTATACTCAGAAATCAAATTCAAGGCATCCGCGTCCAAAACCATCGGTCCTTTATAGTGCGCCAAAAGCGTTTCAAGTAACGCTTTGCCTTCCGGTCGAACCCCCATCCCCGGGCCAATCACAATGCTCGAATAGATTGAAAGACTTCTCTTATAATTCTCGAGCTCTTCGCCCTTGAGCTTCAAGGGCACAGCCATGGTTTCGTCCGGGATCTTTACGAGCAAAGTATTAAAGGATTCTTCCCAGGTTGCGACAGTCACTAGCCCTGTCCCCATGCGATGGCAAGCGCGCGAGGCCATGGTGATGGCCCCCAGGCGACCGGGACTACCCCCAATCAAGAGCGTCGAGCCAAACGAATTTTTGTGACCGTAACGATCGCGTTCCATAATATAGTTTTCTAATGGGGCTCGCGTGAGCAAAAACTTGTCGCCCTCCTTTTGAAACCTTGGAGGGAGCGAAATATCGACATTCACCAACTCCCCTCTTCGCGCCGCACCGGGGGGCAAGAAGTGGCCCAGTTTTGGAAACCCAAAAGAAACAGTGAGATTTGCCTGAATGCACGTCCCATGAATATTGCCCGTATCGCCGCTCACCCCGGTAGGAATATCAAGCGCAATCACCTCGTTAGAATTAAGCATGTTAATCGCGTCGATGACTTCGGCAAAAAGGCCTTCAAGGTTACCCTTTAAACCTGTACCCAAAAGTCCATCAACGATAGTGTAAGGACCCGGCGAACTTGCAAAAAAAGCCTGAAGATCCGAGATATTTTCCAAAAGCGCAATCTTCGCGTTGAGTTTGACCAAAATTTCTAAATTACGTTTGGAAGCACCCTGATAACGTTCGCGAGCTTCCAGGTGAAACACGCGCACTCTGCGATTCAAACAAATCAAACGCCGGGCAAGAACAAAGGCATCGCCTGCGTTATTACCTTTGCCGCAAAATACGAGAATCTCCCCCGTGATTCCCGCTGAAGGATATTTTTCAAGCAAAATCTGGGCGGCCGCGCGCCCCGCATTTTCCATGAGCAAGACCGGATCAAGTCCAAAGTCTTTTTCGGCGATGGCGTCGATATCTCTCATCTCGGTACTGGAAACAATTCGAAGCGGTGTGCTCATTTTAAGGTCCTTTTTATTTGTAATACTACGGCGCGATAATCGCCGAGACCATCTCGCGAACCGCGCGCTCAAGCCCTACCAATACGGCTCTACAAACAATGGCGTGCCCGATGTTGAATTCTTCGACTAGAGGGTTACGGTCTTCGCACTCCAATGCAGCGGCCCACCTCACATTATCATAATCAAAACCGTGGCCGGCATGAGCGCCCAGGCCCAAAGCGCGCGCACGAAGCGACGCTTTTTCAATTCGAGCAAGCTCCTTTTTTGCGGCGGAGCTGAGTTTGCCAGGAGCGTCGTTTGCTTTCTGAGTCAGGAGACAGAATTTTCCGGTGTGAAGTTCCACGGCGTCTGCGCCGAGTTCATGGCTTAATTCCACGTTTTCTATACTGGGCTCGATAAAACAGCTCACTTTGATTCCGGCGCGCTTGAGGCTTTTGATCGCGGCGGCTATTGTCTGGCGGTTTCGCTGAAGATCCAATCCGCCTTCCGTCGTAACTTCGCGCCTCTTCTCGGGGACCAGGCACGACCACTCCGGCCTAAGCTTTACCGCAAAACGCACAATCTCTGGAGCCACAGCCATCTCGAGATTCAGCGGGATTTTGAGATTCTTGCGCAAAATCTTCACATCTTGGTCTTGAATATGTCTGCGATCCTCCCGCAAATGAACGGTGATCTGATCGGCACCGGCCGTCTCAACCATCCGCGCCGCAGCCAATAGATCCGGATAAGGGGTGCCACGAAGCTGTCTCAGCGTCGCGATGTGGTCGATATTTACGCCAAGACGCGGGGTTTGCATGACGAATGGCTCTCCCTTCAAGTTAAATGCTTCCTGATCGTTCCTGCCACACTCTGCGCCAGGGAGTGAATCTGCTCCGGATCCTCGCCCTCTACCATGACTCGCAGCAAAGGTTCGGTGCCAGAGTAGCGCACAAATATTCGCCCCTTATCCCCGAGTACCGCTTGCGCGTGTGCAATGGCTTTAGCAATCTCCGGAATGCTCTCCAGAGGCTCCTTGCGAGAAACACGAACGTCGTCCCGAACTTGGGGGAAAAGTTTAATCGCTTTCTTGAGCTCTGAAAGCGGTTTACGGGTCCTTCGCATGGTTTCCAGCACGCGCAGGGCCGCCACAATGCCATCGCCCGTGGTAGATTGATCAAGGAATACGATATGACCGGATTGTTCTCCTCCCAAATTATAGCCATTTTTTCGCATCGTATCGACCACATAACGATCGCCCACTTGCGCACGCACCATCGAGATTCCCTGTTCGCGCAAAGTCAGCTCAAGGCCTACGTTGGACATCGGGGTCGTCACAATCGTCATCTTATTGAGAGTCCCCGCGCTTGCCATTTGAAGCGCACAGAGGCCCAAGATTTGATCCCCATCGATAATTTCGCCGGTTTCATCAGTTAAGATACAGCGATCGCCATCACCATCCAGCGAAATTCCAATATCCCCACGATACTCGAGCACGGCCGCCGCCACATGCTCAGGGTGAAGGGCGCCGCACGAATCATTGATGTTCACGCCGTTGGGATGTACGCCTTTGCGAATAACCTCCGCGCCGAGTTCCTCAAAAACCAGCGGGGCAACTTTGTAAGCCGCGCCGTTGGCGCAATCCAAGACAATGCGCTGGCCTAGCAAATCGAGGTCTTTCGGGAAAAGACTCTTTAAAAACTCTAAATATCTGAGATGCACGTCTTCGATGCGGGCGGCTTTTCCCACGAGATCGCCCGTCGGGCGATTACGCTCAAGATCCTTGGACATCACCAGGCGCTCTACTTCAGCCTCCATTTCATCAGGAAGCTTATAGCCATCGGCAAAGAAAATTTTGATCCCATTATCATGATACGCATTATGAGAAGCCGAGATCATAATCCCCGCGTCCGCGCGCATACTCTGCGTGACATAAGCCACGCCGGGAGTCGGCAGTGGACCGATCAGAATCACGTCCGCGCCCATGGAGCAAATCCCTGAGCTTAAGGCCTGCTCAATCATGTAGCCTGAAAGTCGGGTGTCTTTGCCCACCACAATTTTCACGCGTCTCACGGCCTTGGTCGATTCTAGGGGTTTCAAACCCACCGGCACCGAACTTTTTACCATCGAAGTAGGGCTTTTAAGCAATACGTACGCGACCGCACGCCCCACAGCCATGGCAATTTCAGAAGTCATGGGAAATTCATTAGCAAGCCCCCGAATCCCATCTGTGCCAAATAATTTTTTACTCATGATACTCTCCTTCTTCTTCTCGGGCGCTTGGGCCCTAATAGAGTGTCACGCCGATACGATCAGGAATAACACGAACCAATCCCACCCCTTCAGGCAGAATCACTTTAACAGCTTCAAAATATTGTCCTTTGGGTTTATCGCTCATATCGATGACGGCATAAACACGAGATCGATCCAAGAACTTCATCTCTTTAGCTTCAGCCTGAACCATAACCGTGACTGTTTTTTCATCCAGCCTAACGCGTCCTGAAGAAATCACCCTGACGTCGACATTACGAATTCTAAAATTGGCGGTGACCGGCTCAATGCCAATGGATATTTTCGGTAGCGGACCTTCAAGCTGAACCCCGAGCCTTGCTAGATCTAAGCCCACTTCTTTTTCTACCGACTCCTTAAAATGAGACACATCAATGGGATTGGCCAGGATTTGAGTGATATTTTCAATCCGACTTTCGGGCCCTTTGATTCGAATGACTTCAGGTTTGAGTTCAAGTTTACCAATACGGAAGCCTTCAGGCGGTACGCCCCTTAACTCCACTTTCACGGGCACTTCGCGTTTCTTAATGGCTTCAAGTTTAATCAGGATCGCAGCCGGACTCACCGACAGCACTTTAACCCCAATCGGAATCTTGATGTTATCTGAGAAAAACCGATAGGTCACAAGCCCTGGCTTTGCGCCCGAGAGATTAACGCGAATCGGATCTTCATGCCGATCTACAATCGCCCGCAAAAAGGCTTTGGGACCTGACAACCGAAACGCGATTTTTTCGGGAATCTCGTTAGCAGGAACCACATCCGAGGACGTATTGATCTCAATGGGAATCTCTTTGGTGACCTCGACGTTTCGAGATCCCAGCACAATCACCCACAGCAAAAGGGCAATGGCGACCGAAATTAATTTCGTGACCAAATTAGCCGTCAGAAAATCAAGGAGTTTGCGCAGCATGATCAGCCCTCACCCTCCCGCTTCCCGTCCCGAGAGGTCCGAGACCGCCCCATCGAAGCAAACCAACCTTTGAGGCGTTTAGGAATCGTCGTTTGAGACTCCGCCAAGTTAAGGAGCACAGAGAGACTTTGCCTGAGCTCTTGCTCTCGGAGATTCGTGGTGATTTTGCCCCCCGTCACCAGATGCGCTTGTCCCGCTTCTTCGGACACAAGGACCACCACGGCGTCCGTGTCTTCAGTCATGCCGAAGGCCGCGCGATGCCTCGTCCCATAGCGCTTATCAATATTGGGATCCCGAGAGAGCGGCAAAAAACAGCCCGCAGCCGCAATGCGACCGCCCGTTAAAATAATCGCGCCATCATGAATCGGTGAAGTCGGAACAAAAATCGCGTAGATCAGCTCACTCTTTACTCGAGATTCGAGGCGGGATCCCGTATCGATGAAGTTCTTAAGCCCCGTTTCTCGCTCAATAACGATGAGGGCCCCGACGCGCTCGCGAGCAAGTCGAATCGCGGCTTTTGCGACTTCATCGACCATTTCACGCTCTTCTTCAGCAGACGCGCCCGAGAAAAAGGGGTTTTTGCCCACATGAGTGAGCGCACGCCTCAGATCGTCTTGAAAAAGCACGATCACGATCAAAATCAAATAATCAAAGAAGTAAGAAAGCAGCCAGTGCGTGGTGAAGAGTTCCATCGTGGAAGAGATGAAAAAACCAATTCCTAAAATGCCCAACCCCGTGAGCATTTGCATCGCCCGTGTTCCCTTTATAAGGAGAAGCACCCGATAAACGATGAGCGCAACGATCCCAATATCGAGAAGATCGATCAGCCTCAGGCTTGACTGTAAGTTTCCAAAAATATCGCCCACAATTTACGCAGGTAAGGGAGCCGGTGTTGCTCCTCCTCCTGTCTCAGGTATTGTAGCCGTTGGCGTCGTGTTATCAGGGGCAGTCACGGGTTTGCGAACGATCTTTTGTCCCGCGACAATCTGGTCAATCTCATCCCCATTTAAGGTTTCAAATTCAAGCAGTGCGAGCGCGAGATCCTTTAAAATGGTCAGGTGAGCGGACACAATCTCACGCGCTTTTCGGTAATTACGTTCGACAATGTCCCGCACTTCACGATCAATTATCTGAGCCGTATGCTCCGAAAAATCTCGGTGTTGCGCAATTTCTCGGCCCAAGAATATCGCCTCTTCTTTTTTGCCAAATGAAAGGGGGCCCAAGACTTCACTCATTCCCCACTCGCACACCATGCGACGAGCGAGATCCGAAGCCCGCTCGATGTCGTTGCCTGCACCGGTCGTTTGCTGGTTAAGGACAAGCTCTTCGGCAACCCGTCCGCCCATCAAAAAGACGATGCTGTTTTCAGCCTTATCTTTTGAAAGATTGTGACGGTCTTCTATAGGTAACGTTTGAGTCAATCCCAAAGCCATTCCACGCGGAATAATCGTGACTTTATGAATAGGATCCGTACCCGGCAAGAACTTGCCCACGAGCGTATGCCCCGCTTCGTGGTAAGCGGTGGTTTCCTTCTCCACATCAGAGAGAACCATGCTCCTACGTTCAGCGCCCATGAGAACCTTATCTTTGGCTTCTTCGAAATCCGCGCCCTCAAGCGCTTTTTTGTCCAAGCGAGCCGCGGCCAGTGCCGCTTCGTTGACGAGGTTCTCAAGGTCCGCCCCAGAAAAACCGGGGGTTCCACGCGCAATATGTGAAAGATTAACGTTCGCAGCCATCGGGGTTTTGCGCGTGTGAACTTTGAGAATCTCTTCACGCCCTTTTACATCTGGCGATGAAACGACAACACGTCTGTCAAAACGACCCGGCCTCAAAAGCGCGGGATCCAAAACATCGGGACGGTTCGTGGCCGCGACCAGGATCACGCCTTCGTTGGATTCAAAGCCATCCATCTCAACAAGCAATTGATTGAGGGTTTGCTCACGCTCATCATGACCACCGCCTAGGCCTGCGCCACGATGGCGGCCAACGGCGTCGATTTCATCGATAAAGATAATACAAGGCGCGTGCTTCTTGCCCTGCTCAAAGAGATCACGAACACGAGAGGCGCCCACACCGACGAACATTTCGACGAAATCCGAACCAGAAATTGAGAAAAACGGAACGCCCGCTTCACCGGCAATCGCACGAGCCAGCAAGGTTTTCCCGGTTCCGGGGGGGCCCATAAGCAAAACACCCTTTGGAATCCGTCCCCCCAGCTTGGTAAACTTCTTGGGGTCTTTGAGAAACTCGATGATTTCGACCACTTCTTGTTTGGCTTCATCCGCACCGGCGACGTCTTTGAAGGTCACCTTGTTATTGGATTCAGTCAGAAGGCGCGCCTTGCTCTTCCCAAAGGACATGGCTTTGCCACCACCCACTTGAATTTGGCGCATAAACAAAAAGAAAAAGACAAAAAGCAAAAGCATGGGAAACCAAGAAATCAATACCTGCTGCCACACCGGGGTCTTCTCAGCGCGCTCGTAATTTGGAATAAGATTGTTCTTCTCTAAAATCTCAAAAACTTTTGCATTTTCGGTGTCCCCGATCGTCTCAAAAGTTTTCTTGCCATCACTACCGGCATCTTTAAAGTTTCCCACGATGAGATTGTCCGACTTGAAAGTAACATCGGCCACCTTGCCATCTTTTACAGCCTGCACAAACTCACTAAAGCGGATATCCCGACGCGTTCGATTGCCGGGGTCGAAGACCTTAAAAAGACTTGCAAATAGAAGAATCAAAACAAGCCATAGGGCTACTGTTTTATGTGATGGTTTCATTTATTCTTATGACCCTCTCTTATCCGACCTAGCCTAGCACAAGGCGAAACGCAAAAGCAATTTGCCCTTTTAAGGTAAGCGCTGCGCGCTCAAACCGAGCTGCGCGAGTTTCTCGATAGATTTTGGAAACATCTCCTCAACCACCGGCATGAGATGCTTTCGCATTCGAGCACGAAGAAACCTCTCATTGAAGTTGGTATCATCTACCCGCCCCGTCAATCCTTCTTCAGAAAGATAGTTTTCGAGCTCCTTTTTGCGGGTTGTGAGAAGCGGACGAACTTCAACGCCATGTTCCACAAGAATTCCTCCCGTCAGCTTGTTTGCTCCGGTGAGCAGCCGCCACAGCACCGTCTCCGCCTGATCGTCCATATGATGACCCGTAAAAATACGAGCCGAGTGTTTTTTTGAAAGCTCAGCGTAGATCTTTTTTCGCGCAGTGCGTGCAAGATCTTCCCAGGATTCGCCAGCCTTAGGGTTCCACTTGAGTCGCTTGACCGTAAGCGGCACGCCCCACTCTTTAGCCAGCGTTTTTACGAAAACTTCGTCAGCTTTGGAGCTGTCCCCTCGCCAATTGTGATTGATGTGAAGAAGCCGCAGCCGACGGCGCGGGCAAATGTTTCGGCCGTAGTGGACGAGGATATGAGCAAGCGCCAAGGAATCCGCTCCCCCCGAGATCGCAATGATCAACTTGCCGGTTTTTGATTGAGTTGGAGAAATCTTGTGCGCCCTTAGGAACGCAATCAGGCGACGGATGAGGATTCCACCCGTTTCCTGAGGTTTGGGGTAAGGCTTGGGCTTGCGCGGCCTCAGAAGCACGACTCCAAGATCTTGGCACTCACCTCAACGCTCACCGCTCCGGTTTCGCCCATTTCGGTCATTTCATGCCGTTTCAAACCTTCAAGAGCTTTGGCAACCGCACTTCGATCTATCTTGTAGGCGGTAAGTGTTGTGGGAACGTGGAGGCTTTCGAAAAACTGTTTTGTCTTTGCAATCGCCTGATCAATTTTTTCACTCTCAGTGCCGGAGTGGATTCCCCAGACACGCGCACCGTATTGAAGGATTTTTGCGCCCTTTTGTTTTCTCATGATGTTCATCACAGCGGGAAATACGATGGCCAGCGTTTGCGCGTGATCTAGCCCGTAGAGTGCGGTGAGTTCATGGCCAATCATATGAGTCGTCCAATCTTGCGGCACACCGGCGCCGATGAGTCCATTGAGCGCAAGGGTTGCGGCCCACATCATATTGGCGCGTGAATCATAGTCCGTCGGATTTTCGAGTGTATTGGGCCCTTCTTCGATCAAGGTTTGGAGAAGCCCCTCGGAAATACGATCTTGCACCGCGGCCTTTGCGGGGTAAGTGAGATATTGCTCCATAATGTGCACGAAGGCATCCACCACTCCGTTGCCAATTTGCCGAGGCGGGAGTGAAAAAGTCGTGGTTGGATCCAAAATACTAAAGCGAGGGAAAAGCAGGGGGCTTCCAAAAGCGAGTTTATCGTTCGTTGATTTTCTGGTGATGACGGCCCCACTGTTCATTTCGCTGCCAGTTGCAGGCAGTGTCAGAACCGCGCCGAAGGGCAAAGCTTTTTTTACAGGGGCGTCGCCCGTCAAAATGGTCCAGGGGTCATTGCCACCTTCGCTGTTGTTTTCCCAAAGAGCCGCGGCCGCGATGAACTTGGTTCCGTCCAAGACGGAGCCGCCACCCACAGCCAGCAAGAAATCGATTTTTTCGCGTTTTACCACTTCAACGGCTTTCATGAGGGTTTCGTAAGTGGGATTGGGCTCGATGCCAGAAAACTCTAAAAGGGAGCGGCCGTTTACAGCGCGAAGGACTTGGTCATAGACTCCGTTGCTTTTGATGCTGCCGCCGCCATAGGTCATAAGGATTTTGGCGGTCGAGGGGATTTCGTTGGCAAGCGTTTCAATTTGGCCTTTGCCAAAATGAATACGGGTAGGATTGTGAAAGCGAAAGTTGTTCATGGGGGGATCCTACCGGATTTCGGGCTTTTCGCAAGTGCGCGTCGCTTGGAAAAGTCTTTGCGGCTCACTAGTTCATTTTCGGGTTTGTTAGGAAATAGCGATTTCCGAACAAACCCGAAAATTAACTAATAGAAATTGGATGATTATCTTGCAGGCTTGCGCCAAGCATCCCTACTCAGAACTATGGGAGCCGTGTCAAAAGACCGCAACTTTCGAAGGTGAACCGTTTTCACCAAGACCTGGCTTTGCTTGTGAATCGTTTTGAGCGTATGCGCTGAGCATCTTGCAAGCGTCGGGAACCTCACCAATATTTTGATGCCCATTGGGTCTAAATCGATGCAAGCGTCTCTCCTTATCCAACCTCGCCAAAACATCATAAATATTTCGGATCTGCGGGTTTTTGAGTGGGTACTTTTTAAGGTTTTTCGAGAGGCGGGAGCATACACGTGAGAACCTTGAGCTTGAGATACAGCCTTAAACGCTGGTGTGCGTGGCTAGCCGGACTTACTGATACCAAAGTATTGGCACAGACATGCGCCAGGCTTCATCCGCAGGGGATGGGGGTCGCCCCAGCTCAGGCATCAACGAATCAAGCGGCCCTCGTTTTATCACTTCTTGAAC
>JBBCAV010000151.1:0-58689 GCA_051382305.1 Bdellovibrionota bacterium FG-2 | reverse complement strand
CGAGCATGGCAGCACCATCAAGGCTGACGGTGCAGGAGTCTACACGAAAACCGCCGATGCCGGTTATACAGTTGAACAAGTTGTTGCTCAGAAAAATCCCGACCTGGCGCATGAGCATCTCAGGTGGATGAATACCTTAACCTCAAATTTGAAACGCTTTCGTTTGTCGACCTACCATGGCGTTTATCCTAAATACCGCAGGGCATACCTGGCCGAGTTCACCTACCGGTTTAACCGACGCACTTGGCCCTACGAATCCTTCGATCGCTTGCTCTATGCCTGCGTAAACTCAAAGGTTATTATGTTACCGGCGCTAAGGTCCTAATCATCTCTTATCGACTTATATTCATAAAAAATAAACTTATAGCCACTTTTTTCATGAAACTCTTCTATTTATGACGCCCTTAATCAGATACTTACCGACTCACCGCAATAATGCGGATTTTGCCTTAGTCGGCTGGAAGGTTTTTTTATGAAAAAGATTACTCACGTGGTTTTGTGTTTGGCCCTTGTTGCTCTTTCGGGCTGCAGAGATTTCAGCTCTCCAGCTGCGGTTCTTGCTAGTGCTTATGCTGCAATCCAAGGGAACAACGTGACCGTATTTGTCTCTACACTTGCCCCTAACTCTAACGCTCAAATTCATTATGGCGATGGAAAAGGCATGAAAGCCCTTAAAAGTGAACTAGCAGGTTACGACGTGGTTTTTGGCAATCCTGCGCTTACTGATAAACAAATTGTCACTGATGACAACTCTTGCCTGGGCCCTTCTCCAATAGGCTACACCGGACCCCGAATTTACGAGACATCCGTCACAGAAATTCTAGGCAAGAAAACCGGGGCTTCTGAATATTCAATTATCAAACGGGCTACAACGAGCTGCACATACTGTTTGCGAGCGCTGGAGCCGATCAATGGTCACAAAGTATTCTGCCAAATCAGTGAACTAGACTAGGTTTCTAATTGCCAAAAAATGACGCATCGCGTTAAAGGCATTTCCGTCTGACCTGAGCATGAGGTGATCCAATGAAGCTAATTAGATACTCCGCGACTTTTGCAAATCTCCTAGGTGTGGCATTTTTCTTTGTCCTATCGGCAACAGTAAAGGCAGAAGACTCCAACCCATCTCCGACGGTGGTGACACCACTGCCGCCTTCTTTCAAGGCTCTATTTAAGGCAGGGGTTGCGAAACTCAGAACGATTGGAGGAGATCATAATTGAGAGCAGTCAGTACCCCGCTTCTTTTAAAGAGAAATTCATAGCCGATTTAACTGCACTAAGGAATGACGGCAAATTGCTTTATCTCCCCATGATCACCATCTTAGGTCCAGGTGCGGGCCCCAATGGGTACGCCTATCCACAAGACATTCACAGTTTTGTTTCCCTTGGTGCGATGACGCAAATTGAAATGGGCGCACCCATCTATTTTTCAGAACGAGTCATTCGGTACACGTCTGAGGAGTTGGCAAAGCTTCTCACTCACGAAATCATCCATCATTTGGTGCCGCCAGATGCGAGTCGCGATGAAATATTCGTCGAATCCCTCGCCGAGTCGGTGATGACAGGGACTCATTCCAGAGTACTTGAATTTGGGATCACACACGGTGTGGTGATTCGCAAAGATTTTATTTCGGGTATCGGGCTCGCCCGATTGACATTGAAACGGGCCATGGTGAATTCTCCGGACTACTGGGGAACTCAGGTTCCGCTGAAAGAAAACGAAGCACAAAAAACCGCAGATGCCGCTACATTCGTTGGATATCCAAACATAGATTACAGTGGGGCTCGAATCTCTGCCGTAAGCGATATGGTACAAGCCGGCATGAACGAGGCATGGATTGCATGGAGCCGCGCGACCCAACCGGAGTATGATTGGGGTAGTGGCTGGGAAACTAAAGTTCGCGAGAAACTGGCGCCAGAGCAGACCGAAGCCATCGCGCGCGAGTTTAATCCCAAAAACCCCTGGTTCAAATTAGAGCGACAGCCGGGGTGCAAAAGCGACTACCTCATTTTTAGACCTTACTGCTCGGATCCATTATCGCTGCAAGAGCTTTTTGATGTTGATTGGGTTGAAGAAAATGGTGGCTCGGGGCGGGATCGAACCGCCGACCTCGGCGTTATGAATGCCGCGCTCTAACCATCTGAGCTACCGAGCCATGTGGAAACAATTTGAGGTCGAGGACTTTTCTTACCCTCAAATTCATTGCGGATCAACCCCAGAATCGGATTGAATAGAGAGGAATGGATTCCCAAGCCTTTTTAACCTTTTACCAGGCCGTCCAAAAAGCCACCCTCCCTGCCATCTGGTCCAGAGGCGTGTCACTCGCGCGCGAGAATGCAATCCTTCCAGAACACCAAAAAACCGCCCCAGGCGCTAAAACCAGCGAAATTAACTTCAAAATTCGCGTGCAAAACCGCCCCGTCAGCCCCCGAGTCACGCTCTGGATCGAGGACGAAGACTGGTACTGCGATTGCGGCGATCGCAATGACCCCTGCGTACACGTGGCGGCGGTCGTCGTTTGGCTCAAAACCGCGCCCGAAGCCCAAATATCTGCCCCCTCGCCTAGCCACAAAGGACTAGGCACCCTCAGTTATCGGTTTAAAACCCAAGGCCAGGCCCTCACTTTTGCGCGCTTCGTGGTCTGGGGAGAAACTGAAATTCTGCTGACCCCCGATCAGTCGCTCGTATCCCTCATTGGAGGGATCACCTCGGGACGAATTCCTAAGCCCCCCATCGCCGCAACTTCGGTGGACCTTGCGATTGATTCGTCGCCAAAAAGTGGCCCCACCCTTTTGGCATCCCTCGAAGACTGCCCCGACATCACACTGGACGGCGAAAGAATTAGCGTCGCCGCTACACCCGTCTCGCCCGTGATCGAGCTTACAGACCAGGCTTCGGGCTTTAGACTTTGCTTGCGCTACCCCGAAGGCGTTCGTTTTTCTAACGAGATGATCCTAAACGCGGGCGTACTCAGAGCCTTGAACGAGCCCAAACTTGAGCCCGCACAAAAACAGCGACTCCTCTCGCCTGGGCTGTTCTTCTCGGGGGACCAAGCGCTTGAGCTTCTCACGCAGATTTTGCCAGAGCTTCACACCCGCGCGCGCGTCGATATTAAAAGCACACGCCTGCCCGTACTTGAGGACATTTTCCCACGCATCGAAATCGAGATGCAAAAAGACTCCCAAGGAAATCTCGAAGTTTTTCCACACCTCTACTATGGTGCCCCTCCCCTTGCGGAAATCCGGGGAGGCAGGCTCGTGGTCCTCCCTCTGGGGCGCACGACCAACCGCCTGCCCAAGCGCGATCTCGTAAAAGAGCGCGAATTACTTCAAGACTTGCGACACGAACTTTTTCTGACGCTCGACCAACGAACCACTTATCAAGGAATCGAAGCCGTGCGGATGGCTTCGACTCTCGCAGCTTACAATGCCGATCACCGGACCACTTCAGGGGAATCTCAAGCGTTTATTCCCCAGGGAGTTCTGCGGCCTTCGCTGAGTTTCGAAAACAATCACCTTGATCTTCGATTCGGGCTTCCTACCGTGGCTGCAGCCGTGGCCGATGCAAAACATGTTTTTGAAGCATGGAAACAAGGCGAAAACGTTGTTCCGCTCTTAGGCGGCGGTTGGGCCACTTTGCCTCGGGATTGGCTGGAGCGCTATGCCAAGCGCGCGCTGCACTTGTTGGCAAAACAAGCCGAAAGTTCGGGATCGTTGGCTCCTCATTTTATGCCTGAGCTGGGACGCCTTTTTGAAGACTGCGGCCAAACGGCGGGCGCCGAGTTCCCCGCCTCGCTCGCCCGGTTACGCGCTTTATGGCAGGATTTAGGTCAGTTACCTGAGACGGCTTTGCCCGCAGATCTCACGGCTGCTGTGGATATGCGAAGTTATCAGAGGGAAGGTTTTCGCTGGCTCTCTTTCCTTAAACAGTGCGGGATGGGCGCGCTGCTGGCCGACGACATGGGTTTGGGGAAAACTTTGCAAGTGATGGCGACTTTCTCGCAGGCGGCCACCTCGTGCTCCGTCTCGCGCTCCGCGCGGACGCTCGTCGTCTGCCCCACCAGCGTCTTGAAAAGCTGGATGGACCAACTCACCGCCTTTCGCCCCGGTCTTCGCGTCAGTATCTATCATGGGAGCAAACGCGACGTGAGTGCGTTCCAAAGCTCTGACGTCGTACTCACCACTTATGGCGTCTTACGCCTGGATCTTGCGGCCCTCACCTCTCACACCTGGGATACGGTCGTACTGGATGAAGCGCAAATGATTCGAAACGCTGACAGCCAAATGGCGCAGGCTGCGTTCCAGCTTAAGGCAGGGTTTCGTGTCGCGCTCAGCGGTACGCCGATTGAAAACCGAGTGCAAGATCTGTGGAGCATATTTAATTTCACGCACCCCGGGCTTTTAGGTGAAAAAAGCGAGTTTCCAAATAGCGAACTCGTTCGCCGGAAAATCCGCCCCTTCATCTTGAGGCGACTCAAACAAGACGTCGCCGCCGAGCTTCCTCCTCGAACAGAAGCCACGCTCGTATGCGAGCTCTCCGAATCCGAGCGCGAATCTTATAATTCGATTCTAGCGGCCACTCGCAAGGAGATTCTTGATAAACTAACGGAGGACGGCGGCGACTCTGATTCACAAATCAGTGTCATGAATCTTTTAACCGCGCTGTTAAGACTCCGCCAGGCTTGCTGCCATTCCTCGCTTGTGACCGGAGAGACTGAACACCCCGCGGCTCCTTCTTCCAAAATCGAACTGCTGCTTGAGCAACTTTCAGAAGTCACGTCGATGGGCCATCGCTGCCTCGTCTTTTCTCAATGGACCTCGTTCTTAGATTTAGTGGAGCCACATCTCCGACAGGCGGGATTGGGATTTGTGCGGCTTGATGGGACCACGTCCAATCGCAGTGAAGTGATTTCACAGTTTCAAGATCCGCAGGGTCCGCCCGTGTTCTTGCTCTCGCTCAAAGCCGGAGGAGTAGGCCTTAACTTAACGGCGGCCGACTACGTGTTCTTGCTAGACCCCTGGTGGAATCCCGCCACCGAAGCCCAAGCCGCCGATCGCGCCCACCGCATCGGACAAACTAAACCCGTGATGATTTACCGCCTCATTGCCGCAAACACGATTGAAGAACGGGTGCTGGTACTCCAGTCCGAAAAGAGACAGCTTGCGCAAAATCTCCTTGAGGAAACGGGAGACGCTTTGAAACGCGAAGATCTGTTGGCGCTTCTCGCTTAGTGCCGCTCTAGTTTGCAACGGGGCCGTCTACTTTACAGGTGGTTGCAGTTTCATTGTAACAGCCACCACTTCATTGCATAATTTCGAAGCGCTCAAAACAAAATCGTTATCTATCGGCCTCTCGCGATTAAACACCTCCTCCACAAGCGGATACAGAACCCGCCCAAAGAGGCTGATCCAGGGATCGTTATATAAACTCGAGGAATATCGAAAATTCTTCGGTTCGAAGCGCCGCATGTAGTAAATCTGGCCTATGGCAACAGCTAGCGGCTCCTCCAGGATTTTTCCTTGCTTCATCTTATCCTGAATCGGACATTTATTTAGAAAAGCCTTTGTCAGCTCGCGCTTCTTTTCCAAGTCCTGCTTTGCCGAGATTGTATGCACAACCTCATGAAAGACGACATCGCCATCTGCTAATGCGTCTTTTATATGTTTTTGTGGATGATATCGCATCACAAGAAACTTCCCAGTCGGAGAAGCGTTTGTGCGGTCAATCGGGGGCCACCACACAAAAACAATTTGATAGTCGATCTTGGCCCTGACTTTGTAGAACTTTGCGATCCGCTCAAGAAGTTTGGAATAACTCGGCTGAAAGAACTGATAAAAGTTCTTAAAAATGACAAATTCTTCGGCGGTGAGTATCCGGCTCACCTTTCGTAAGCCGCCTCAAGAGAGTCCGAAGAGTAAAATGCCTCCGCAATGGGATCTGCAGTGACACTGCCAAGCGTCGCGCAAAGTCCGTTTCTATTTTTCAAGGGATCCTTTTCAGCCTGATCAGGATCGGCGTAATGCTTTTCACGAATCTTTCTATATCCCTCGAAAAATACCTTATCTTGTTCCGAAAGGCCGAAAGTCTTCTGCCAATATTTTTGATATTCCTCGTCGCAAAATCCGGGCCACCAATTTGAGACGTTGTCCATGATTTCGAAGACGTTCGAAGCTTCGTGGTAAACGGCTTGCAATTTGACTTCGGCCATTGCGGAGGATTCCGACCCGGTGGCACAGAGTAGAAACATTGCAAAAAAAAAGAAGATAGCGGTCGCATTTTCACTTTCTTCGGGATGTTTTGTGAGCACCTCGATGCTACCATAATTTTTGGCATATACTCAGAGATTATGTCCGTCATTAATATTGGACCCAGCTCACGCCTCCGAGTGCCAAAACTTTTGCCGCAGTCGAATCCCTGGTTCTCCAGTTCAAAAATGGTGAAGCCCTCTGTGTAAAATCGATCTTTACGCTGAAAACCATCGATATGTCGACTGGCTCAATGAGCGTTGCCAAAACACAAGATGAATTCGAACAAGTTGTTAATCTCGGCGCGAGAGACTCAACTCAAAAAGCGATCGAACAGATCCTAAAACAGCTCTCTTTCACTCTACCCGCGCTCTGATTAAACCAAACGCGCTTTGCGCCCAATGCTTCGCAATCTCCCGCCCCTCTGGGCCCAGAGAATCAAAGTGCGCGCCATCGCCACCGGTTGCCGGATAGTGCGTGACCATTCGGCTATCAAAAAGTTGGCAAATACCTTGAGTTTCTTCTTGCAACATTGCATAGAGGTCGCCAAATTTTGGCTCCGTCTTGTTTCTGCCGTTGGGAGGCGCAATCCAAAAACAAAGGGCATGAGGATAATGCTCTTTGTGCTTGCTGACGATGCCCAGCAGTTCTTGCGTGGTTTGCCGGGCGTGCTCCAAAGTGTCTGGCATGAGGTTTGAGCCTAACGCAATCACCACTACATCCGTGGATTGGTTTTTCAGGAGTTGAGATAAAATGGGGGTGGCGTGCCTGGGCGTTTCAAGTCGATTTCCCTCGATATCCGAAAAATATCCGCAAGAGGTCGCAGTGCCCTTGATCCACCACGAAGGAGACGAACCACAGCTTCCATAAGTCTGAACTCTGGCGCTCGGCAACGTGGCAAGGAGGGTGTTCAATGATTTGCCAAACGTACCCACCGTATGTGAATCGCCGATGAGAAGGATCTGCAAAAGGGCAAAAATTGTGAAGGTCATACCGCTTGGATACCCCGTCGTTCGATTGTGATCAAATACTTTTGTTCAGCGAAGATAACTCTTGTCCAATGCGTCGAGCGATCCGCAGACCGGAAAAGCCGCCAAAGGACTTGGCGCGTGGAGCATCCTCTGCATATCAACCCAGCAACTGGAATCCTCTTCAATGTCGTTTCACCCTAATTATTGTAGAATTTGCATCCCATGCATATTCTGTTATAATAGGTATCATGCCTCATCTGCGTCCGCGTCACATTCTGGAACCCTTTGAAAAGCTGATTCGAAATGCAAGAATCGTCGGGATCTTAGGGCACCGACAAGTGGGCAAAACAACGTTTCTACAACAAGTCGCCAAAGAATACGTTACTCTGGATGATGAAGATTCTTTGCGAACGGCCCTTGCGTCTCCAAAGGCTTTTATTTCCGCATTGAAGGCAAACCGATCGGCAATCGATGAGTGCCAGCTCGTTCCTGGAGTTTTTCCAGCCATGAAAGTACGTATTGGAACAAGCCAAAGCCCTGGTCGATTTATTCTAAGTGGCTCAGTCAGATTCACCAGTCGGAAGGCAATCCGAGAATCATTGACGGGGCGAATTTCGAATCTCGAGCTCCATCCTTTCGTCTTGACTGAAATCGAAGGAGAAGCCAACAGCAAGTTCCTCTTAGAATTCATGCGAGCCGCGCGATTAGAGTCCTTGGTTGACCGCGCGGAAAGAGGGCATTCAGAACATGCCAGACGAACCAAAGCAATTTACAAATACTTTGACCAAGGCGGACTTCCTGGTTTGTTTCACATCCGCGAGCGTAACACCCGTGACCGTATTCTTCGCGACCTCACAGAGACGATCCTGGATAGAGATCTGCGGCTTGTTTACCGAACGAGTTTGCCCTTTCAGCGCATTCACGAGTACTGCGCAGTCATTGCTGCCTCACCCTTGCAAATCCTTCGCCCGACATCCCTGAGAAAAAATCTTCGAATTGTTGAATCGACCCAACATCATCTCCTCCATGCGCTCGAATCCGTGTTTTTGATTCGTCGTATACCTGTGGAAGGGGACTACAAAGGGGACCTCTTTTGGTTCGAAGACCAGTGTGAGCGAAGCCACTTTGTTTCACTTTCATCTCCTGGAGAATCCGAAGAGGAACACGACTGGATCACACTCATTTACCGAAACGCCCGCGCCCAATTCAACTACCGTCTGGGAGAACCGGCAGAGTATTTCCACTACAGAACTCGAGGCGGCGCCCAGGTTCCCCTAGCGATTCGAACGCCAAGCGGCGTGCTCGGCATCATCAGTGTGCGCGCTCGCAATGACATTCAGACTTCGCACAAGAGGTCTGCAGACAGTTTCTTGAAACACTACAACCACTCCAAAGTTCTTATCTTAACCCGCGAAGGAAAAATCTCTGAAGCCCTCAACGACCGGATTGGAATATTCCCCATGCAGTTGGCGCTGTTTTAATTAAGATACAATCCCTTTTCCATACGCTCCACAACACTAACGACACGTCTTCGGAAACCGCAACCTCAGCCCCCCCGAAACAAAATCCTCCAAACCCGCCACCCGATCCGCGCCCCGCAAAAACTCTTCTACTTGCTCGCGAGCCAATCTTCCAGTCTCCCAGCCACACGCCAACGCTCCGGCCACAAGGGCTGCTGCGAGATCCGACGAACTCGCACGCGTGATCTGGTTTCTAGGCTCCGCAACCCGCACACCAGAAGCAGGGGCTGCAAGCCGAATGATCTCTTTAGAAAAGCCCGATTTTCGCGCGCCTGCCGCGGCCTTCAATCCCATCAACTGATCCCCTTCATCCACCCCCGTTACACTCAACACGTTCTCGTAGCGGGCACCAAGACTTGCGGGATAAAGCATGAGTTTTGAGAGATCCCCCCCACGGTCGCCCGCAGAAGCGACGACCACAACCCCTTTATCACGGGCCTTTTTAATTCCAAGTTCCAAGGCCTGCGACTCCCGATGGGTTGCCCAGGCACACACGATGATTTGCGCGCCATGATTCAACGCAAATTCAAACGCTGCAAGCACCGACGCAGAATTTGTAATCCCCCATGGATTGAATATTTTCAATGCCATCACCCGGGCATCGGGCGCAACCCCTGCAATAAGACTGGCGACTTGTGTTCCATGATAACCATCATCAAAAGGCTTTGAATCCGCAGAAATAAAATCGTACCCCACCTGCGGGCCATTCTCCCAGACATGGCCCTCGAGCGCGGGATGATTGTAGTCGATTCCGCTATCAATCACCGCAACGATGACGCCCGTTTTTGAGGCGGGCCGAGGCGCACTCACTTCCCCACCCCCAAGCCCCAAGCGACGAGCCCAAGACTCCGCACGCAGTAGTCTCGGAAAATTC
Source organism: Bdellovibrionota bacterium FG-2 (assembly GCA_051382305.1). Classification (GTDB taxonomy): domain Bacteria; phylum Bdellovibrionota; class UBA1018; order UBA1018; family UBA1018; genus CAIRTR01. Next base: position 49,081 of record JBBCAV010000151.1, on the reverse strand, counting down.
AAAGCTCGGCTCGCATCCGAGACCTGCCCGTCTTGCAGCCCTTCTTGCAGCCCTTCTTGTCCCGCCGGATGGTAAGCTTGGTCGTACTGAAAATAACGCCAAATTCGATAGGGCAAAATAAGAGTTCCCGCAAGTTGTTTGAGCCGCGCCGTCCACGTCGAATCATAAGGTATCGGAATCGAACCATCCGTTGGAAACGGTGCTTTTTCCAGGACTTCCCCCGGTAGCGTTAAAGATTCAGTTGCAACAATTTGCCGTTCGGAAACACCCGCAACCCTTGAGACGCCACTGACTGGCCCCCCCCCCCCCCCCACTTGAACCAACATATCCCCGACATGAACCTGCGCTAATTCTCCCTGCGCAATCTCACCCACGGCGCCCATGAATTCACTTCGAAGAACCCTAATTTGCAGATCAGGTCGATCGATGACCTGATAAATCACGCCTGCGCGTATCCCCGCATTGGGCCCGGTGCCTAAGAAAAGATGCCCGTCGTTATCAATCACGTCGACTTGGGCGGTTAAGGGATAAGCAGACACGCCTCGTTCAATGGCCGCAAGAGATGCCGTAATCGCTTTTTGAATGGCCCGCTCCATCGCGTCTCGCCTGGCAAACTCGATGGCCCCACTGTACTGACCATATCCGCCGGCGACATCATAATAATATCCCTCTCCGGTCACCCCAATAATCCGGGACTCCCGAATGCCCGCAAGCTCTGCATCAAGCTCAAGATTAAAATGAAGCTCGGAGTGAAACCTTGCGTATTTGATGTTCAAAAATGCAAACATAACATCGATGCCAAACCCATCGCCCAGATCAAGGCCTGCCCGAGAATCAAAAGGAGCGATCCCCTTTTTCTCAAAGGAGGTCCCAAACCAGCCCGGGTTCACGGGATCCGAGCGAAAAGGAAATTCGTTTCTATAAATGCCGCTGCCGTCATTGAATTGGGATTTAAAATGCTCGTTAAACCCATAAAACATTCGCTCGCCTTTAAAGCCTGTTTGAAAACTCAAGGCCTGGGGAACCACACGAAGCGTGACCGCGGGAACGGCACTTCCCACCCACTGGTCTTCTTTTCCCTTCGATCCCTCCGCGCGGGGAGCCGCTTCAAGCCCGAAGCGCGCGACGCCAGGAGCGACGCCAGATGCGCCTTCCGGCGTGCTTCGATCAGGATTAAACACCACAAAATGTCCACTTTGCGTGAGCCGAACTTCAAGGGCCCGGCGAAGCCGCCCCCCGAAATCCAGACGACTCCCATCAGGCATTTCGAGGGCCAAGGTCGTAATGGGATCAATGCTCACGACTCGCTTACCATCCGCAAATGCGGCATCATTAGGAGAAACAGGCGTGGGATGTTTTGCAGCACCCCACGCCTGTATTGAAAACACCGCCGCACAAAAAAACAGGAAATATTTAGATCTTGTTATGAGTGTCACAACCAAAAACCTCCGTGTACTGGCACATCTAGCGAAACAGACTTCTCAGCTTGAGAAACCTAGAAATCAAGTACCCTACTGCGAACTCACTACCCGGACCATCACGATATCACCCGGCTGAACTCCTCTGGGATCCAAAATCTGATCGACAAACGCCACACTGGAGACCGGATCGACTTGCGTCGTATGGGCATAGCCTACGACATGGAAAAGGCTACAAATCCCCGTCGCAGGAGTGACGGCATAAACCACAAAGCTTTGATTAGGAAAAATGCGTGACTGCGTTCCCGCATCAAAGATGAACATCCCGGCCTCAGGAACAGACTCCTTCACCGTAGCTTTCCAATTGAGATTCGCCACCGCCGGATCCGCAGAGAGACGTTTCACGCCGTCGTTCATGATCTTGCGCAAAATTCCTCCCAAAGGAGTATTGTAGATAAGATTCGTACTCGTTTTCACTTCATTAAAATCGATATCGAATTTAACATCCACTCCGGCAGTCAAATGGTTGGCGGAAACCGCAGCAATAGCCGAGCATCGGCTCCCCACACATTGCCGGACACTAAAATCCATGGCGATGGTCCCCACCTTCACTGTGGTCTTGCCCGTAATGTTCGAAACGGGATTGGACGCTCCAGCCGGTGCGTAGCCAAACGTAACGCCCGCTTCGAAGGCATTGAGTTCAAGCGTGCTAATCGCTGCTCTGAGCTCAATATGCATATCGCAGGCGTCATTATCCGATGGATCGGTGGGAGAAAAAGCCTGCCCAACCGTCACAGCGGTGGAGAACACTGTATCAAGGTCAGCGCTAAGGTTCACCTGCGACCCATTTGGCAGCTGAAATGCTTTGGTTTGAAACGGAAGCAAAATCGCGCGTCGCGTAGGCGTCGGAGTCGTTGGCCCCGGATTCGTATTGCATGACTCGGGCGTCGGTTTCTTTTTACCGGCCGCATAAGAATCTGATTGTGGATAAGGAAAAAATGCCAGAACTAAGGCAAAAAACACCAAGAGAGGGTACGCCATAAAAAAACTCCTTTCATAAACTGCTCAGGAGTCCTTCGGTCGAGCGGCTAGAAAACTTAAAAAAAAGAAGTCTAGTTATTATAGCGACTATTCAAGATAATGATCTCAACTCTGCGGTTTTTTGCACGAATCCATTGATTATCGTCCTCAGTGGGCGCTTCTTCTTTGTTTTCTTCCTTATTTCCAGCGTCACTTTCTTTTCGCTTCGCCAGAGGCCGATAATGCGACATTCCAGAGGCCGAAAGGCGTTTTGGATCCATCTCAAAGCGCTGCATCCAGTACTTAACGACCCATGCCGCACGCGCCGCAGAAAGCTCCCAATCACTGGAAAATCCTTGTTTCTTCGCGAGCGAATCTTCGGAGGGATCCGTATGCCCCTCAATACGAACATGGCGATCAGTGCGCGAAAGAATTTTTCCAATCCGGTCCAAGATCGGACGCATATCGAGTCGCACCTCAACAGAACCTTGATCAAAAAAATCCTTCGCCGCTAGTCGTAACAGCATCCCCTTGCTGTCGTACTGCATATTGAGTTTCTCAGAGAGATCCGAGACGCCAAGTTCCAGACTGATTGTCTCTTCCATGAGTTCTCTTAGTTCTTGAGTCTCAGGATCCGGATCCGAGGCCGTATGAGTCTTCCCAGCTGGCATATTTATAATGCGTCCGGCTTGCGTCTGATCCGAATCAAACTGGTTCACACTCCCGCCCCCAGTGTTTCCCGTCAAATCCAGCTGCCCAAAAGGGGCCGGCGCATTGAAGGCTTGCGCGATACTTGCTGAAACCTGTTTAAATTTTGCAATATCCGCTTGAGAGATCGCATACATGATGACGAAAAACGCGAAGAGCAACGTGATAAAATCCGCATAAGAAACCAACCATCGCTCAAGATTGACGTGTTCGGGGTGTTTTTTTCTCACTCTTGAGTGCCCCCGCCGCCATGCCCCACCCCTCTTAAGTGTTCTTCGAGGAACACTTCGAGTTTCTCTTTTAAGAAGTGCGGATTAAGCCCTTCTTGAATTCCCGTCACGCCTAATCTAATGACTTCTTTGACCATCATCCGCTGCTGCGCTTTACGCTTAAGTTTGGTGCCCCAAGGAATTAAGATCAAGTTAGATAACCCGACCCCGTAAACCGTCGCCACGAAGGCCACAGCGATCCCATCTCCGATTTTTGAGGGGTCGTTAAGCATCGACATGACGTGAATCAGACCCAAGACAGCTCCGATGATCCCAATCGTAGGAGCAAAGCCTCCGGCACCTTCAAATACCTTGCCGGCCGTTTCTTCTTCTTCAAATTGGATATAGTTCTCCGTCTCCAAGATCTCCTTGACCGTAGCAGGTTCAAAGCCATCAATGACAAACTTGATGGAGCGCTTGAACATCGGGTTCGTAATCGTATCTTTTTGCCCCTCCACCGCCAACACCCCTTCTTTACGGGCAATCGTTGCGATCCGCACAATTTCTTCAATCACGGGCCGGTAATCAGTATCCACCTTCTTATAAATCACGGGAATCATCTGAACCGCGCGCACAATGTCTTCGGTAGGATAAGCAACAAGCATCGCGCCCAAAGTTCCCCCAACGACGATAATCGCGGCTGTCCCCTGCATGATTTGTCCAATATGGCCGCCTTCGAGAAGCTGTCCCCCGACGATGGCCAATAACCCCAGAAAACTACCGACGACTGCAGCGACATCCATGTTTCACTTGCTCCTTAGTTGCCCGCAGGTTTACTTGCGGGAGGCCCCCCTGAACTCAGGGGCAGTACTTCAAATAGTTTTTTCCGATATTCTACGCTTTTTTCAATCACTTCTTGGACACTCTCTCGCACCATAATTTTATCGCCCGTCACGAGAGTCAAAAGCGTATCAGGAGTAGCCTCGATATACTTGATCATCTCACAGTTGACGACAAACGGTTGTCCTCCAAGCCGACTCACATGAATCATAAAAAAACTCCTCTTGAGACGTGTCTTACTTAAAGTGTAACCTCAATCCTATGACGTGGCTAGCTTCTCCAGACGAAAACCCCCAAAACCTGATTCGCGGGGTTTCGACCTATCACCTTCCTGCGTCCCAGGGACGCAGACTCGGCGCCCTGATCGTTGATGGAATTTTGGCGATCGCTGTGGGAGTTGCGGCGCTGACCCTAGGTGAGTCTTTGGGGGGCTTCACGGGGATTCCAAAATTCTCCTGGATTTTGACCTTTATCCTCATCTTTTTCGGGGTGAGACGAGCTTCTCCCGGGCGACGCATTTGGGGACTCAAAAAAACTAATGGCCAGTTCCAAAAAAGCGAGTCTTTGGGTTTTGTGATTCTCTTTAGAGGGGGCGCAACACTTTTAAGCGGCCTAGTCCTACTGGCCCTCACCCAATTCACGCTCCTGGCTCACCCGCTGTGGCAGAAAGCTCAGCCTTGGCAACCCCATCTGAGCCGCGAAGGTGCAGCAAATGCCCAAAATCTGCCCTTCTTCTACACTCAAGCCCTCTGGCCCCTGAGCTTTGGCAACCAGCCCATTTATTACTCCATCCCCTATGAGAAGGGGCCGCCGGCGCATTTCGTAGGTCATATCGTTGCGAGATGGGACGCGCCAGGGGCGCCTCGCATTCGCGTTATTTTCGAAGGTCCCAAGACTCCAAACGCCCCGTGGCCCCTGGAGGCGCTGAAAGATTGTTTTGCGAAATCCTGGATTTCACTGCTTGACCTTAAAGATGTTTCGCAAGATCTTTCTTGCCTCACGAAAAAGCAAGACGTGCTGGCGCGACATTTAGGCGAAATCCGCGCGCTCGGAATGAAAGTTACCGAATTTCGCTGGTTCAACCTTCCTTCCCAAGCCCAAGGTTTCTATCTCCATTCTGAAAAACCAAAGGGCTATGGCTATGAAGAAACCTATCAAGACCGTTTCTGCTTCATCACCCCACATGGAATTCATCAAACCGTAATCCTCGAGCGCCCCCACTCAGCTGACGGCGCGACCGCTTGGCAGACTTTTCAAGCGGCGCTTTCAACCCTTGAGCTGCGAGAAGCGCTCAAAACCTCCCAAGCATGGGTCAATGATCAGCTTGCCAAAATAAATGCGAAGAACTCTCAAGTAGAGGTTTTAACCCATGCCCAAGCGCTGCTCGCCTCAAAAATCAGCGTCGATGGCAAGGTTTTGGATTCCTATTTTCACTTAGGGGGGACGGCCTACCTTCAACTGCAGAAAAACGAGAGTGCTCCTCGGGATGTTATGAATAACCTTATCGCAAACATGTACCATTATTCTAAGGACTTAGCCCCCTTAGACCCTCGCACCCTTGAACTCGAAAAAATGGTTTTGGCGGCGGAAAAAATCCGTTAGTTTTTCCCCCCTCAATCAGGTAATACACTGCTCAAACCATGAAATGCCCCTTTTGTGCTACCTTCAACACCCGCGTCATTGACTCCCGCCTCAATCAAACCGGCGAGATTACACGACGCAGACGTGAGTGCCTCCATTGCGGTGGAAGACTTACGACCTATGAGCGCATCGAAGAAGTCATGCCCGCGGTGATCAAGAAAGACGGACGAAGAGAGGCTTTCAATTCCAGAAAAATTCTAGACGGGATCCAAAAAGCCTGTCAGAAACGCGAAATCGCGATCGCCCAAATGGAACAAATCATTCAAGACCTTGCACGAAAGATCCAAGCCATGGGCTTAAAAGAAATCCCCTCCCGGGCCCTTGGCCAAGTGGTCATGAAGGAACTGCATCGTCTCGATAAAGTGGCCTATATTCGCTTTGCTTCCGTTTATCGTGAGTTTAGAGATGTCGAAGATTTTGTCGCGGAACTCAGGGGTTCTCAAGGCGAATTACTGATCGTTGAAGAAGATGCAGAAAATTTGAGATTCCCATTCATTAAAGACGCCAAAGAAGAATCTAAAGTAGAGTCCTCCACCCCCGAGGCACCCAAAGCATTATGAAATCCAGACACCTAGCGCGTGAAATCGCCCTTCAAATCCTTTACCGCTACGACATCGCAGGTGCGCATCCCACAACAAGTGCAGCCTTGAAAACCGAACTTGAAGGACATTTTGGGCATTTCCATGTCTCGGAAAATCTACAGCCCTTCGTGGCCCTGCTCGTCGAAGGCACCTTGGGTTCCATGTCGATCTTAGATGGCCTTCTGGAAAAGCACATGGCCAATTGGAGGCTCTCCAGGCTGGCGCACGTCGATCGCTCGCTGCTTCGAATGGCGGTCTTTGAGATGACTCAAGTGTCGGATACACCGATTTCCGTTGTCATTGATGAAGCCGTTGAGCTTGCGAAGCAATTTGGGACGGCCGATTCGCCCGCCTTCGTCAACGGAGTCTTAGACGCCATCAAAGGCGCACGGGAGATTCAGCCCGCTCCAGCGTCAGACCACTGACACTGACCCTACGACAGCCACTTGCGCCAGCCCTTGCGAAGGGCACCCTTACTCATATAGAATCTCTTTAGGAGGGGTGTTTCCCAATTATGACAGAGATGTCAATCGAACTCGATCCCATCACAGCGCTAGAAAACCACGCGATCGATGGACTCGTTGCGACCCTCTACCAAAACGAACGGCCACTCTTTGGCTTGGCCGGTCTCTTGGATTGGCGATTTCATGGTGCACTTTCCAGTTACCTTCGTGCCGGCGCCATGAGTGGGCGCGAAGGCGAATGCATCTACATTCCCTTCGAAAAGCACGGGCAAGTGACCCATCTGATTTTTCTCGGATGTGGGAGCACAAAAAGCTCAGGTACGCGCAGCGTTCCATCGCCCGCATCTCTAGAAATTTTACGAAAGAATCTTGTGAGTCTGGCCTTACCAAAAATCGGAATTTCAAAAGCCGATTTTGGAAACCCTTCAGAGCCCTTGCTCAAAGGAGTCCCGCTTTGGGCGTGCCACTAAAACCCTCACTTTCAGATCTTGCGGCCTGGTGCGTGGAGCGCTCAAAGAAGTTTGAGCCCCCCACCCGTAAGCCTTATGAAAAAATCACAGAGGCCCTGGATTTGCTTAATGGACTCGCCGAAATCACCACTCAAAGTTTGGCAAACATTGCGCCCAAGGCGCTTCTAGCAGCACCGACGCCTTCGCCGACACCTCAGGCGGCAGCATCTCCCGCCAAGGCCGTTAGCAGAATCATTGAGACCAAACCCATGTTTTCAACCTCACGCCCCGAGTACAAAGGCGCACTTCAAGACCCTAAACTCATCGAAGCGCTTCTGAGAATCACTCAAGGTCGAAAATCACCGGGGCCTCCAAAATCCAAAGCCGCCGCCGCGCCCGTAAAAAATGTTCCAAATGTTCAAGACGAGGGATTTCGCATCATTCAACCCGAACAGATTGATGCGACGATCAAGCCTCAATCCATTCAATCCAGTTTCCCAGCGAGTCGCAACCCCGTGTTGCGCTCCAATAAACGGCGGTGAGAATCCTGTGAGAGTCGTTGATTTTCTAAGCTTCATCCTTCGCTCTCACGGCCAGATCCTCCTTGAGCTTGCGGCTTTTCTGCAAGAAGACGTTTTATTTGAAGTCCTGGAACAGGCTGGAGAGCTGGATCGCCCACCCACGGCTGCCGAAGTGAGCCAGTACCTGTCGTTGCAGTCTTTGCACCACGAAGTTTCCCCCAGCTACGAATCCCCTTTTGTTTTGCTTGAGCAAACCGTTCGGGAGCTTCATCTATCTCCCGTTCTTGAGTTTCACCTTTGGGCGTACCCTCACTACCGGGCATTTGTGGAAAGTTCCGTAGATCTCGGGACGCACCTTATTGCGGATGCCAAAAACCCCGCTCTCGTCACCACCCTTGTCCATGAAACCCTAGAGCACGCCCAGGAATGGGTTAAAACGCTCCCTTTGCCTCCAGAGTCAGGCCGGCTTGCCGAGGCGATCTCGCGCAAGATTTGGCTTAGGTTCCGTACAGAAGTCCTCAAGAAAGTGGGCCTTCGGCCTATAGCAGCAACGCCATAATTAGCTGGACGCGGCAGGGGACCTCTTATTAAGATACCCATGGGGAATGTAAGTCATTATGGCGAGGGAGAAGTTTCACAATCTGCTTAGTTTTTGTGCCGTCGCTTTTGCGCTCGGAGCTACTGTTGCACCTCGTTCGTCCCAGGCCGCCCCCTTAAGAGAGATTCCACCGGCTCGGACGGTCGAAGAATCCAAGGCCCTTTTTGAGTCGCGCGCCGATGCGTTTATTCGTGACTATGCCGGTATAGAGCTTGGTTTTTTTGGAACCAACGGTCGACACTTTACGGTCATCTCTTTAGCGAGATTACATCTGGGCCAAGACATTGAACTGATCAATCAATCCATCTTAGATCCCCGCTCCTTTGTCTACGCGCTTGTGGGCAGCGATTTTCATGACCTAGGCAAACTTTTTGAGCGAAACGGGGATTACGACTTCGCCCTGCGTGGGCTTGAAGAACTGGTTTTTCATTTTGCGAACAGGCCTGATTTACTTTGGCCCGAGGCCCGGCAGAAGATCGTCTATCAACTCATGACGGAAACGGGCAACAAGTTCACGACCTCAAGGCGCTATGTGGGTTTTATAAAATGGAACGAAACCGAAAACCACATTCTCCTCACCGAAAGCTCGCGATTTCTTACCAACCAAATACGACTCAATGAGCTTAAAGCCCAAGGCAAATACGACGCCTATTTTGACAATGACAAGAATGGCATGAGCGCGGCGCTGCTCCGCTTCATGCAAAATTTCTTAAAGCGCGATTTTGATGAATTCAATTCACGTCCTTATCAAAAACTCTCGATCTCGGCGCTAAGCACCCTCTTTGAGCATTCTCAAAATCCCAAAGTCAAACTCATGGCCGAGATGGTGCTCAATTATCTAGATGCCAAGTTTGCGGCCACCTCAAAAAGCTTAAGAAGAAGCGTTCCGTTTCAAAGGCAGCCCAGCTATGCCGATTCGCCCAATCTCGTGAGCGTTGACCAAGAGAGCACTCGCATGGCTCTCATGGCAGGCAATATTCAGCACTTGGGCGAAATGGACTCCCCCTATAGCCTCGATACCTGGACCCTCATTGCGCAAGCCCTTGGAACTTACCGTGTCCCTGACATGATTTTGGATCTCATCGTACGCGACGAAGAGCCGGGGCGAGTCTTCTTTCAGCGCTTTCATCACAAAGCCTTTGAAGCCTATTCAGGCTCCCCATCGTTTCTCATTAGTGCGGGCGGAAAATACAAAAGTGAGTGGGATTTTTTCACCAAGCAACTCAGCTCCTGGGCCGTGCCCACGACTTTAATTCCGGCACGTGAAGGGGTCTCCCGCGATCAGATGATTCGCATTGAAGGCCTGCGCTTAACCGCAAGGCACAACCTTTGTGTCGCGCCAGGGTTTGCATGCGGCGTGAATCTCGTGATTCCGCGCAATATCCCCGCAACGTGTCGCGAGACAGTGGGCGCTTGGACGTTTGTCAATTTTACTGCAAGCGATTGCCCGCTTCAGTATGGTTTTTTTGTGGCGGCTTACGCGGCCCCCTGTACGATGTGGGATTGCAAAAAAGTGGCTGAGAACTTCGGATTCTTTGAAGCGGCAGAGCCTTCGCCTGGCGTTGATTTTGCCGAATTTAAGAAACGCGTTTTGGCGAAAAACGGGGCAGCACGTTTTAAGCCTAGCGAGAACAACACTTATACCACCTCCCAGGGTGTGCCCGTCGTGTTTGAACCCTTGCCTTCTGTCGCTTACGACTTTGGAATTCACGCCTGGAACAACCAGAAAATGGACTTATACGAAGCGCATTGGCCTTTTGCGCAGGGCGATTACATTCAAGCCGATGGCAGTGGCATGGTGATGCTCACGAATCCTTATTTGCGCAAACGCATTATTTTAGATGGCCGGGATGCCCTAAATCCTTGGCGCGGGGAAGTGGATTTGTAAAATGGCAAATCCTAATGTTCGTTCTACTCCACCGCAATTTAGAAAAAGTATAAAGCTTCTCTATCCGAAGTTTCAGCTCACACTAATCGGCCAGAACTTCATAGTGATGGTTTTGATATGCGTAGGAATCTATGGCGGCGTGAACCTCGCCTTTTCAGAGCTGATCAACCAAGGAATTGCCGCAAAACTCCCTGAGTCGGATCCTTACTTTGAGTTTATCAAACGCCAATCTCCGCTCGTGTTGCACTACCTGCTCATTTGCTTGGGTGTGGGCTTATTCACTTCGGTATCATGGACTCTGTATATCTCTCATAAGATTGCGGGCCCCATGGCAGGGCTTCGCGGTTATTTCGATTCAATCTCAATAGGTGGGAGAATTAGGTTACTGGGTTTTAGAAAAACCGATTTTTTCCAGGATATCCCTGTTTCGGTTAACCATGCATTGCAAACGCTTGAGAAAAGCCGCAAAGAGCGCTAAACAGACAGCCCCTCACAACTCCATCCAATTCACGCCCTGCGATGAATTCACGCGTAACGGCACCGACAACGTCACGACATTCTCCATGACTTCGCACACAAGTTTCCGCACTACTTCTGCTTCCTCTCGCGGACAATCCAGCAACACCTCATCGTGAACCTGCACAATCAATCGCGATCGAAAACCCACAAGCCTATGATCAAGCTCAATCATCGCAAGTTTCATCAGATCCGCCGCCGTGCCCTGGATCGGCGTGTTCATGGCCATGCGCTCGGCATTCGCGCGCACGGCCCCATTTTTTGAGAGCAGATCCGGCAATTTTCGTCTGCGCCCAAAAAGCGTTTGGGTATATCCGCGCTCCTTGGCGTCCGAGATAAGCCCCCCCAAGAATACTTTCACTCCTTCATAGCGCACAAAATATCGATCAATCGTCTCTTGCGCCTCACGACGCGAGATTTTAAGTTCCTGCGCCAATCCAAACGCCGTTTTGCCATACATCAAACCGAAGTTAATCGCTTTGGCAATGGAGCGTTGGTGATCAGTGACTTGATCCAGGGGAATTCCATAAATCTCTCCGGCCGTACGCTTGTGCACGTCCTCATCTTTTTGAAAAGAACGAGAAAGCTCGATATCCCCACTCATATGCGCCAAAATCCTAAGCTCAATTTGCGAATAATCTGCGGAGACTAAAACGTTTCCAGGAGACGCCACAAACCCACGCCTAATCTTTAGCCCACGCTCGGAGCGCACCGGAATATTTTGAAGATTAGGATCCGAGCTTGAGAGCCTGCCCGTCGCCGTCACGGCCTGATGAAAACTTGCGTGAATCTTGCCCGTCACCGGATCAAAAAGTTCGGGCAAAGGATCGACATAAGTCCCCTTGAGCTTCGCAATCTCCCGATATTCGAGCAGCAAACAAGGCACTTCATGCAGCGGCGCCAAGGCCTCCAAGACCGACGCATCGGTCGAAAGCCCAGTTTTCGTCTTCGTTTGCGCCGGCAGGCACAAATCTTCAAATAGAAGCTTGGCCAGCTGTTTGGGCGAATTCAAATTCACGGGCTCCCGCGTAAATGCCGCGACCTTTTCTTCAATCAGTTTTAGCTCTGCCCCAAACTCGCAAGAGAGCTGCGCAAGCCAAGCTTTATCAATGCAAACGCCCTGAGATTCCATGCGCGCCAAAATATCCACTAAGGGCAAATCGATTTTAGCAAATACCTCCATCGCGCCCTCAGCTTGCAACCTTCCCTTCAACTCGTGCCACAACTTCAGTGCAATCCACGCGTCCTCAGCGGAGTACCTTGTTGCAACAGCGACAGAAACCTCATCAAAGCCTATTTGCTTTTTGCCCTCACCGCACACCGCTTCAAAGGGCAATACTTCATAGTTCAAGTATTTGGCCGCCAACACTTTGAGATTGTGCCGCCCTTCAGGGTCCAAGACGTAAGACGCCACCATGGTGTCTGCGCCAATTCCGTCAGGACGCAAGCCTAGTTGGTAGAGAACGCTCCAGTCGTACTTTAAGTTTTGCCCAATCTTTTTAAAGCGAGGATTTTCCAAAAAGGGCTTAAGCGCCGACAATACCCGGCCCTGCGTTAATTGAGGGACTTCAGCATCCCGATGCCCAATCGGAATATAACACCCGAAACCTGGGTCATAGCATAGCGCGATGCCCACGAGTTTCGCAGTTCTGGGATTTAAAGAAGTCGTCTCAAGATCAAAGCCAAACTCTTTTACGCGCTCAAGATTTCGCAAAACGTCCGCAAACGCGGCCTCGGTGTTGATCGTACGAAAAGTGTCGCTCGCAAGTTCCATTTTTGGCGCCACAGGCCCGACCGGCGCGGCCTGCCCATCCCACCGTTTGAGCAGTGAGCCTAATTCCATTTTATGAAGAAACTCTCGCAGTTCGGGGGTTAACCTAAATTGAAAGCCTAACCTCTCAGTATCCGCCGCATCAATCGGCAAATCTTCATGCAGCGTCGCAAGCTCAAGCGAGAGTCTTGCCTCCTTGACGTGCGTTCGCAGCGTCTCGCCCTTTTTGCCCGCAATCAACCCTTGCTCTGCAGCAGCAAGCACCGGCTCAAGACCTCCGTATTGATTGAGAAGCTCACACGCCCCCTTAGGGCCGATTCCAGCCACGCCCGGAATATTATCCGAAGAATCCCCCACCATCGCAAGATAATCCCTGATCAAATGAGGCGGTACTCCAAACTTCTCTTGAACGCCTCCCGGATCATAGGTTTTTCCGGCCATCGTATCCCAGACTTTTACGTGAGTAGATACGAGCTGCATCAAGTCTTTATCACCGGTGACGATCACGACTTCGTGATCAGCCCCCGCCGCACACCATTTTTTAGTGAGCGTCGCAATCAAATCATCGGCCTCAACCCCAGAGCGGCGAAATCCCGGCGCGCCAAAAGCATTCACCAACTCCTCAATGCGCGAAAACTGCTGGATCAACTCATCAGGCGGCGCCGTGCGGTTGGCTTTGTACTCGGCGTAAACGAGTTTCCTGTGCGAGGGTTCTTTCGAATCAAAAGTGACGGCAAAATACTCAGGTTTTGCCTCATCAAAAAGCTTAGCCATCATAGAAGCCACACCAAAAACTGCGTTGGTAGGCTCTCCCGCACTCGTATGCAGCGGGCGAATCGCGTAAAAGGCGCGAAAAATAAAAGAACTAATGTCCAGCAGGTAGAGTGTCTTGATATTTTTTTGGGGCATGAGATTCAACCACTTCCGTATCACCAAGCACGTCACCCAAACGATGACCTGCGGCCACAGTGGCCATGAGATAAACTTCAATTAGCATCAGAGGAATTCCTACAAGAATCAAAATGAGCCATCCCCAAACCGGAATCAACGCAAAAAAAGTCGCTATCCCCACGGGCGCATTTCGTAATAACGAATCACGAAACGTCGCACTCCCGCCCCGTTTGGTGCTCACCACGCGAAGATTGAGCACGCGTTTTCCCAAACTCTGCCCGTGAAAACCAGCACGCGTTATTCCATCCGCAAAAAGACTATAGAGAAACCCCACCAGCGGGCCCACCGGGTATGGAAACGCGATCGACACGGCAATTACCAGCACAAGGTCAATGGACTTTGCGACCACACGATTCAGGACACTGACTCGCAGGTGCGCCATAAGTCTACTTCGCTCCCGGCAGAAAATAACGATCTAAAATATCAACCAAGCAATGAATCGCAAACGCGTGAGCTTCTTGAATCCGGCATGAATTTTTACCGAGCTCCACGTTAAGCGAGAGATCACACTCATGTTTAAGCTTCCCTCCACCGCCACCCGTCATCGCAATGACAAAACATCCCATTTTGCGAGCCTCTCTGACAGCGGACAAAATATTAGGTGAATTTCCCGAGGTTGAAATCGCAACCACCACATCACCTTTTTTGGCCAAGGCCTGAAGTTGCTTCGTAAAAACGTGTTCAAACCCATAGTCATTGCCAATCGCCGTGAGGTTCGAGGTATCCGTCGAGAGCGCAAGCGCCGGAAGAGGGAGACGCTCAATAAGCATGCGACCCACTAGTTCCGCGGCCATATGCTGCGCGTCGGCCGCAGAGCCTCCGTTTCCAAAAATCAAGATTTTACCGCCCTTGGCAATCGCGTCACCCATTGCTTTGGCGCCTTTTATGAGGTTTTCGCTATGGCTTTCGAAAAACTGCCGCTGTGCAGCCAGCGTCTCTTCAAAAGTTTGCGCCAAATATTGAGTTGGGTTTAAGTTCGCTTGCGTCGTGCTCATGAATCTTTTATACAATAAAAACTATGACAACTTCAAAGAATGTTTTGATCGCAACCGACGCTAACTTTCAAACAGAGGTCAAAGGCTCCGCCCAGCTTGCGCTGGTTGATTTTTGGGCCGAATGGTGCGGCCCCTGTCGTGCGCTCACCCCGGTGATTGAGCAAATTGCCGATGAATATGCTGGTAAAATGAAGGTTTTCAAAATGAACGTGGATGAAAATCCTGCGACCCCGACCCAGTTTCACGTTCGTGGCATTCCGACCGTGCTTTTCATCAAAAACGGTCAACTCGTCGATCAATTGGTCGGAAACCATCCGAAAGATACGATCGTCCAAACGATCCAAAAACATCTATAGCCTGTCACGTTGATTTAAATTCGTTTGACCCTGAGCCGGGATTCGGTATCCTATAGATAATCATATAGATAGATTTCTATCAAAGGAGCCCACTCATGGAATCGGGGAACTACATTCAAGGTCTGGTAGCAGGTTTTCAGGCAGGCGGAGGGTGGATGATCCCTATCGCCATCGCACTTGCGATTTCGGTGGCCTTTTCAATTGAACGTTTTGTGCGCCTTTATTTTCAATATAACGTAGACGGCGCGTCATTTATGTTCGAAATCCAAAAATACGTACTCGCCAGCGATCTCGATGGCGCCATTCGACTCTGCAATGGCGCGGGCAAAGCAGCGCTTCCACGAGTGATCAAGGCAGGTCTTCAACGGGCCTCGCGCGATGAAACCCAAATTCAAAACGCTATTGATGCAGCAAGTCTGGAGATCATCCCCAAGCTTGAGCGCAGACTCCCCTTCTTGGCCCTCATCGCCAACATTGCAACGCTGCTTGGATTATTGGGAACCATCAGTGGTTTGATCAAAGCCTTCGCCGCCATTGCTCTTGCAGACCCCGCGCAACGACAAGCCATTCTTTCGAACGGGATTAGCGAAGCCATGAACGCCACGGCCTTTGGTCTATTGACCGCGATTTTTACGATGATCTCTCACAGTATTCTCACAAGCAAAGCGAACAACCTGCTTGAGGAACTTGATGAGTTTGGAGTGAAACTTTTGGATCTGTTGTCGGCCCGAAAATATCGCCAGCCCTCTCAACAATCAGAATAAGTCCCCGGCACTAAGAGACGGAGAGGAACAAAGCGCGTGCTAAAACGCCCCACTTCCAAACGAAAGAGCAAGCACAAGCAGATTGAGCTCAACCTCGTGCCCATTTTGGATACGATGGTAACGCTGATTGGCTTTTTGCTCTTTACGACATCCTTTTTGGCGATTGTCAGCATTGAGTCCCCTTTTCCCGAAACCAGTTCTGCCCAAGTCGAAAAGAAGGTCAAAGAACGCCCCTTGCAACTTACGCTGAGCTTGCGCGAAAAAGAGATTGAGTTATGGAGCCCCTTTGATCGAATTCCGAGCAAAATTATTACCCACTCGGCGCCAAGCCAACCTGCGGGGCACCCCCCCGGACAGCCCGACATCAAGAAAATTCACGATGCGCTGGTGGCAATTAAACAGCAATTCCCCGAAGAAACCCAGCTCATCTTGGTCCCTTACGCCGCGGCAAATTACGACTTACTCATTGGCGTGATGGACGCAGCCCGTCTTATGGAACCCTCGGATCCTCCGCTTTTTCGCAAGAATCCAAAGACCGGAAATTCAGAAACGGTCAAAACGCTGTTCCCAGAAATCATCTTCGGAAACCTCCTTGAAACAGAGGGCGGCGCATGAGTTTTCGAAAATCAATCCGAGGAAGACGCGGGCGCAAACGGGTTGCACAGCACTTTGAACTGCAACTTACGAGCATGATGGATATGCTCATTATCATCGTTGTATTTTTGCTAAAAAGCTACTCCACCGCGACCAACCAATTTGGCTCTGCCCCGGGCCTGCAATTGCCTTACTCTTTTTCGCCCGATTCGCCTCCCGACAGCCTTCATTTGATTCTAACCCCTGAAGCAATGACCTTTGAAAATGAACGCATCTTGGAGTTTATGCGCAATGCAGGCGATTTAGGCAGCACAGAAGCGACGTATTCCCTGCGCCCTTCAGATCTCGATGAAGGGGGTAGACGGGTGATCCCGCTTTATGATGCGTTGATAAAAGCGAGGAACAAGTCTGAGCTTTTGCGCGCCAAATCACCCACTCGCGATGCGCAAGGCAATCCGCTTCCTTTTGAAGGGGTCCTTGCCATTCAAGCCGATAAAAGAGTTCGCTACGACACCATCCGTCGTGTTATGTACACGGCAGGAGCTGCGGGCTATAAAGTTTTCCGTTTTCTCGCCCAAAAAAGAGAGTGAGTAAAAAAAACTGCCACCCCATTCTAAAATTCTTTGCCCGCATGCGTGAGCGAGCCTACTCGCGCTGGTTTTTGCCTTCGATATTTTTTCTCTCCTTCATCGATTTTTTTGTCATCGTCATCCCCATGGACGCACTTGTCGTGGGCTCCGTGCTACTGCGTAAAAAAGACTGGCTCCGAGTTTTCTTTATCGCGACGTTTGGCTCCGCCTTGGGTGCGATTGCTTCAGCTTACTGTATCGATTTATGGGGAGAACCCTTGGTGCGGGAGCATTTAAGTTCTTGGTACACGGGAGAGAACTGGAACAAAACCGCTTTAATTGTTTCAAAGCATGGGGCCTGGGGCCTGATCCTTGTCGCAATGACGCCGCTGCCTCAACAGGTGGCTGTGGCTTTATGCCGCCTTGCTCATGTTTCACTACTCGCGATCTTTGCCAGCGTCTTTGTCGGACGCGGTCTGAAATACGGTTTTTATTCGTACTGCGCGGCCTTTGCGCCGGTTTTCCTTATGCGCTTCAAATCGATCAAGGAAAAAACCGCCGAAATTACGAGTGACGAGTCTACTGACGCCTCAGTAGACTCGCCTGATAAGCGATAACTCTACTTTCCCCCTGAACTATACTTAAACGCGTAACTCACCTGCACGATGCCCGCACCACGAGGGATCGGAAACTGAATCCGCTTAAGTACACCCAAAATACAGCGTTCCGTGTTTGCGTTATTAAGCGTCGTGGATTCAAGCCCAGCCTGAGTCACACTGCCCGACGCGCCAATTACAAAACTCGTACCCACTCGCCCGGCAAGATGCGGGTTCTCCGCGTTGATTTCTTTTTCATAACAAAGTCTAAATTCATCTCGATGAGCCAAAATCGCCGCTTCAACCGCTTCCCGATCAATTGCCCCCATGACAACGGTTTCTTCATCTCCACCCATGCGAATCGCGACCCGCGTTTGCCCCCCCACAATGCCGCTGCCCGTGCCCGCAGCGCCCATGCCGGTGCCCACGCGCGCGCCCCCGCGGCCTTCATTTGAGAGGCCGCCCAACGTCGTCGCATCAGTGCCTCCGCCTCCTTTGCCTGCTCCCGAAAGCGCAAGGCCGCCGCCTCCGCCCGTATCAAAGCCCCCAAAGCCCTTAAGTTTTGAGCCACTTTTTCCAAGTTGCGCAGCGCTGTTGCCCAGTAAATTCTGAATTTTTCCGGCAGCTGATTTAAGAAGATCTAGGTTTCCTTCATCAGCAACCTTGCTATTTCCGCCCCCTTTGCCTTCGCCCCCACCCGGAGCAGCCCTCATCGCTTGTTCCTGTTTTTCCAAATCTCGCTTAGAAGTCTTAGAACCACGCTCACCTTCTTTGCCTTTGGCGCGCGCTCCTTGCCCCTCTTTTGCTTTGTGTTGCCCTTTGGGTTTTGCATTTTTCTTGGTGGCTGGCGCACTCTGCTCATCACGCTTATTAGCGACTTGCATTTCCTTTGGAACCGCTTTGTTAGGATCCGCAGCCTTAAGCTCAAGGGCGATCTTCTCAAGAGGGGGCGGGGGTTCCTTAAGAAGCACGGGTTTCTTTGCTGAGAACTTCTCGGGTCGATACAGGATCGTGGCAATACGCTCCGGCACCTGCTCCACATCAACATATTGAGGCACATTGATCTTGAGCAAAGCCGTTATGAGTACAACTGAAAGCAAACACGAGGCACCGAAGATTTTAAAAAACAACGGATCGCGCTCGATCATCTTGCTCGGTTTCAACCTCGGGGGCGCTGCGGTGAAACTAAGATAAAAATCCAAAGGCCCCAGCGTAATCTTCGCAAAATCATCTTTACCCAAGGTAACTTGATACGCCTGCTTGAGTTGATCAAGATTTTGCAGCTGCCCGTTGCGATGAACGACCCCCTTCATCGGAACATCCAAATTCAAAACATAGTCTTTCCCAACCCGCGTCACTAAATCAAAACTCCCCTGCGCACTGAGTTGCGGTAAAAGCGGAGGAATCCCAAAATCCGCCTCCCGCGTAGGACCGATGCACACTCGCTCCGCGTCCACAAAATGTTGAACATCCAGAACTCCGTCAGAACCGGCAATGTTCCATGAATAGACGACTTCAAGCGCTTGTTTTTGCGTGGGTCGGTAATCAAAAATATCTTGGACCTTCGACGAGTCTTCCAAAAGTAAAGACGTGAAATCTTCTTTGGGGTCCAAGAAAAGTTTTCGTCCCTCGGCCTCTCTGGAAGGCGGGGGTAAAACATTCGCGCTCGGAGGTTTATCTAATGAGAATTTGAAACTATATCGTCCCAGCGTAATCTTGGCGCCTTCTGCGAGAACCTCCAAAACAGTCTTCTTGCCATTAACAAAGACCCCCGTCTCACTGGCAAGATCAAAAACCGTCACTCGCCCATCTTCTCCATGCTCAATAACCGCATGCAGAGGAGCCACTCCCTCGCCTCCGATGCGCAAATCAGCAGAAACAACAGAACCAATCACAATCCGGTCCTTATCAAATCGATGAGTTCCATCCACACTCTCTAAGACCATGACCGGTTTAGTCCGTTGAGGAGCAATAACCTCGCGGAAACCCTCAATTGCTTTGGTCGGATCGGACGCGGTGTCGGGGGTGGGCTTGGTCTTATCTGTCATAGTACTTTCTCAGGCATATTTTTTTCTCACTTTGTCATCAGAGCATCACGAAGCATCTCGGGATGAAAGTTTTTCCGCCGCTTCACCCAAGACTCAAACTTCTCTTCGTTCCGGTTCTGAAAATAGAACTCGCCCGGTGCCTTGATCTCTCCTTGAATATTGATTCCATCAAAATTGAGCTCCGTTTTTTGCGGAAACACAGTACGCGTCTTCTTCACGCCGGCCGCGGGGACAACAGCCTCCGCAGGCTCTTGGGCTGCACTATCCCTGACGCCTAAAACGCAAACAGAAGCTCCAAAAACCGCGCAAACTGCCAAGAAGACCCCTACTTGTCTTTCCATACACCACAACCCTTTCTCAATCGCTCCGTCGAATCCTTTTCAAACCCTACAAGCTTCAACTCGTCGAGCTCTTTAAGCCCCTCTAAACACTTGCCCGCACCCTCGGCTCCCGCATTAGCAACCAGAGCCGCCTCGTGGTAACTCCGCGCAAATCTCCCCGCGGCGTCAGAGCCCAGGGCCCGAATTCCCTCGTTCGCGGTGGTACCGCCCATTCCCTGAAAACAGACAGCTAGGCCCACTTTGACTTCGGGAGTGTCACCAGCCCCTTTTGCTGCTTCTTTCGCGGCTTTTTCAAACAAGGGTTTAGCTTTTACATAAAGTCGAAAATAGCCCAAAAGCTGCGCCCGATTAATCAGCGCGGGCAAAAAATCGTCTTTGAGTCGCAACGCTTGCGAAAAACCGTAATTCGCAGCTTCGGCCGCCGCCCAGTTTTCTTCGCCTTCAGAAGCGAGAGTCATCACCGCTCGGTTATTGATCGCCAAAACGTTTTTGGGCGCCAATGCCATTGCTCGATCGTAAGCAATCCGACCCAAAATAGGCTTGCCCTGCCCCCACAGCAAGTTACCATAATCCACCCACGCCTCGGCGTCCTCTGGATTTTTCAAAAGCTTCTCCCTCGTTTTTTCAACCACGGGAGGGCCTCCGTCGGGCGGAGTCCCCGCAATACGAAATTTCCCACGAACCCCCTGAGCACGCCCCAAGGCGCCTACGCCAGCGACGCTCGCAATGCGCGCGTCGGCAAGCCCATCGAGAATTTCTGGAAGGGCGGGACTCAGAATTTCTAAAACTACAGCCTTCGAATAAGCTTCAGACCACGTCGAAAATGCCTTCGTGCGAAGAGGAACGCTCAGGGCCTCCAGATTCTTCTTAAACTGCGCCTGAAAGGCCACAAGGTCTGTCCCCGGGGTCACCGAAGCAGGAGGAGGAATTCGATCAATCTCTTCTGCAAAGTTATAGGCCCATAAGCCTAGGCGATGAAGTCCCGCAATCCCCCAAGGCCCCCCCACTTCAACGGCCGCGGTATACGCCTTCGTCAAAGGTTCCAAGAACCACATCCGCTGATCAAGCGCCTTCTTGAGCTGCGTTTCCGGAAGCTGCAAACTCTCAAAATGCGACTCCCCCTCCATCATTTCGGCTAAGCGAAAACGCGCATAGCCCACAAACGGAGAGAAAGATTCTGCTTTGCCTTTTTGTCCAGAACTCCCCGAAGTCACAAGCCCTGCCGCTTTTTTGTACATCCCCTTAGCCTGAACCGTTTCTCCGGATTTTGCTAAAAGGTCCCCAAGGCGAGACGCACATTCAGCATCGACTTCTGCCGGCCCCGTCAAACAAAACTTATAGATACGCTTTGCCTCGTTTTCCTTATCCGTACTTGCATAGGATCGCGCAAGAGTTAGCGCCACCGACCACCGAAGTGGAGATTTCGCATGAATGCTCAGAAACGCTTCACGCGTCAATTGCGACTTCGCAAACTCCCCCTCCCCTTCATAAATTCGAGCCGCTGTTTCTAAAGACTCGGGCGTTCCGCCTTCACGCCCCAATTTTTCAAACAACCGCGCCGACGTCAACATCGACCCGGCAATAAACCAACCCGTCGCCGAGGTCCGAATCGACTCAAGCGCCTTGGGGCTCTTGGGAAAACGCTTCAACCACTCCCCACTCACTCGCTCCGTATCCACTGCGAGGCCCGCTTTTTGAAAGCTAATCAAGGAACTGGCAAAAGCTTTCTCCGAAACATCTTTGGCGGCGGTTTCCAGCCCCAAAGCTTCATACCCTTTCGCAGCTTCGCCAAAATCTTTACCGTGCTCTTGTCTTGCAATAAGACCAATCTTTAGCCGCTGCCCCAGATCTGAAACAAAAAGCTTCAATTTCCCACCGCTATTTTTCTGATCGTTAGCCAGGAGCGCCGAATTTTCGCTCACCTCTTTGACGGCCTCCTTAAGCCCCTCAACCGCAAGTTTCACCGGATCTGTGTCTGCAGCCATTGAAGCAACAGTAGGAACCTGGTCCGAATAAACCTGAAGCCACAACCGAGCAGCCATGAGAGCCTGCGATGACTTGGGCGTCCGATCGATAATCGCTTTGAGCCTCTTTACCGCTTCTTTTTGGGACCCCGAATAGCCTGCCAAAACTTGTGCGGCTTTCAACGCAGAATCTCGCCCCTCAGAGGTATCGCCCAAAGACGTTTGGAGCGTATCAGTGGCTTCAACGAACTGTTTTTCAAGATCCGAAGGGTCCGAAACTTTCGCAGTCTTCGTCCCATTGCCTGCGGTCTGTTTTTGAATCGCATCTGCCAGACTTGCCGTCCAAAGCGCCGCCGCCTCTTTGGCATAGCGCTGATCGCGCGAATCCACGACCTTGCGATAGAGATCTGATGCCTCGGGCAACTTTCCAAGTTCGCGCTTCACCTCCGCAAGATACATTTGGATTTCTGGGGTTTCTTTTCGACTATCTTCAACCGAAAGAAAAACTCCCAAATAGGCCGTGTAATAGGCTTCACTAACGACCAAGGCTTCCCGATTTGATTTTCTTCTAAACTCATCATGATGCTCTGTCGCGGTTCTACGAATCATCGCTCGAAGGTTCTGAGCCGCCGTGAGAGTTTCTGTATCGCCACTTTTGGGAATGGTGAGTTTCTGAAGACGAGTCAACGCATCATTATTACGTCCCCGCCTGAGATCCAAATCAATGAGCTTCGCGACCACCCGAAACGCGGCGTCGCTCCCAGGGTGAGTCTTAAGCAATGTTTCATAAACTTCTGTGGCCTTCTCCGGTTGGACATTGCGTTCATATTGCTTACCCAGACGTTCAAGAAGTTTTGGGAAAAAGGTCTTGTCCCCTGATGTTGTATTAAAATACGCCAAGGCATCTTGAACCTTTCCATCTTCAGTCATAAAGATCGCCATGTCCCGCAACGCTTCTTCCTTGAGCGAAAGAAACTTCTCGCCCCCCTTGGAGGCGATCTCGACCGCTTCTTTCAACGCGATCACCGCACGATCCGGTTGTCGCAAGCGATAAAAAACCCACGCAAGCTTGTGCAAAATGCGAGGTTTTTGCTCGGGAGTTGCGCCTTTGGCGGCTGCCTCAAAAAAAGATTTCGCTTTCTGAAAATCCCCAGCCTGAAAAGCAGAATCCCCAAGCTCGCGGTACCCATCAGAAACGTACGCGCTCTGGGGGAATTTTTGAATGAGATGCTCAAAATACCGCAGACTCTCCTCACGATTTCCGAGTTCAGCGGAGTTATAAGCCAGAAAGTAGTAAACCTGATCCAACCGCGCGTAGGCAATCTCTAACGCCAAAATCTCCTTGCATGCCCGTATCCCTGCCGCCAAAAAAGTCCTTGAATGGGAACGATCAATCTGGGGGCTCTCTTGCCCTTTTTCAATGCGTTTCTCATGAACCCTGCCTTCGAGCAGAAACTCGGCCCGATAGCCCTCTAGGTCGAGCTCGGCCAGTCGAAGATATAAATCCGCCCTCCGATTCTCAGGAGCTCGTCTGCCCAAGGCAATTCGAATTTGCGTGATTTCTTGGCCTCGCAGCTCTCGAATTTTTGCCTCTTCTGAAGTTTCACCATTGCGGATTTCAGAATCAGAATACGCAGACTGCGCCAACGCTTTGGTCCCTGATACGCTCCAGCCAAGAATCAGCGCTAAACTCAAGATCTTAATTATCACGGACACTCACCTTTTTGTCGCGTGCTTCGGGCGATTCGCGGCACTCAGATTCAAGACCAAAAACATAATCTCCAAGTTCATCATTCCAAAATTCGCCGTTAAAAGACCAGTAATATTGATAGTTTTTTCGACGAGGACGCTCGTTGCCGCGCGTGCGCTCCAACGCCGAAGGCCGCTTGTTTATGAGGCGTTCCTTGGCATGTTTGAGCATCTCCAGCTTGATGAATGCCATCTTCTCAAAATTTGAAATCAAAGCCGCATGGGTTTCAATAAGCCCGTTTTTTACAAATCCGCCGCCCAAAATACGAACCGACTCCGCTCTCCAATCTAAGACCTGCTTCAAGAAACCCGCAAAACCTTTACCTGAAGAAAAACTCACCCCTTTGAGCATGCTCGAGAACTGCTCCACGGCCTGCCGCTCGGAACGAACGTCTCTTTCTGCCTTCACAAGTCCCTGAAAATAGGGGCTACGCACAAAAGCATTCGCCATCTGGTAGGTCTCGTTAGAAGTATAAAGTGATTCGCCCAACGCTTTTTTCCCCAGCTCAAAAAACGCCCCCAATTGCGAGGACTGACTCTCGACAAACTCTTTAACCGTTTCTCCGACGCGACTATATTGAGAGTTAAATTCATTAATGACCTGATTGGCGTCTTCATAAAGACAAAGACTTAAGAAAGTCTGGGCCCGCAAGACATCCACTTCGGAATTAAAAACAAACTTAAGCGCCGGACTTTTATACGAAACAAGTTTGCCTAGGGTCCGGTTATACTCTTGCCGCCCATAGGAACTCCAAGCTTGCTCAAAAAGAATATCGGGCCATACGAAACTTGCCTTCGGAATCCGATCATAGGTACGGTCGGCATCATCAAAGCGATCCATCTGGTAAAGCGTACGCGCCTCACCCGCAATGCAGCGATTTTTGAGATCATCAAATTCGCGAAAACGCTCCCCCTCACCGATTTGCGCGGCCGCACGAGAAGCACAGGATTTAAAATCCGCAATCGCAAGCACATCCTTGCCCAAAATCGCATAAGCCGATCCCCGAAGTTGCAGGGCAAACGGCCAAAGCGGAGTGGCTTCATTCATTCCAGAAAAATACTTGATCGCCGCATCTGACTTATTGGACAGAAGCGCGTCTTTTCCCAAAGAAAAAAGATAAGCACTCTTATTGATCGGGTCATAATCCGGATACTTGGTGTGGCGAATGAGATAGGGTCTGAGCAACTCGCCCCCCAAACTCAAGAGCAAAGACTCCGTTTCACTCAAAACGCGCCGAATCGCAGCAGTTTCCCCACTCTGCAGCGTCTTGATGAAAAAATAGGAAGCCGCATTCGGAAGTCCTGCCTTAACCAAACTCACCGTGATCCAGGAGTAGGCGGTATGCACGACCTTGGAGTCGCTCGGTGCATATTCTGCCGCGGCAAAAGCATAGCGTGCGGCTTTGAAATACTGCCCCGTCTCAAACAGTTTTTGAGAATCATGCAAATATGAAGCGGAATCCGGCTCCTCTGCAACGGCTACAGTTGAAACAAATACGACTAAAGCCGCAAACCGAGCCCAAGACCGAAACGGTAATTGGAAAACCACGCATTCTCCTGCCCCGTGCCATAAATCGGCGCGCTATAATAAGCTCCCATGATATCCAGACGAACCGTCCAGAGTTGCGAAAGATGGTACTGATGCCCGGTGGCCGCAAAAAACGAAAACAACTTTTGATCAACAAAACCAGAAGCAGCCGAAGTGCCCTCCACTCGTGAACTCAGCGTCCCCGCGCCTCCGGCAAAATACCAATCGAAATAGAGAATGGAGTTAAAGACATTGATCTTTGCATACCAAGGCACCCAATGAATGAGCCCCCCCATTTCCCCCCGAATCTCTCGTACGACGGACAGTGCATTGGGCGCGGCCTGCGCAAAGGCTTTGAACGTATTATTTTCAGAGTTCATCACTCCGACATAAAACGCTTCAATCCCGAATTCTTCGGTGAAATAAAAAGCGACCCGCGGATCAATGTGAAAGGTCATTCGATAGGGATCAGATAATCCCGGACCTCCCATCACACTGAGAAGCAAATGACCTGATTTTGAATAACGCCGGTTTTGTAAAACGTAAACCTGCTTATCCGTATCAAGCCAATTGAAGTTATATTCATCGGAAGCCTGCGCAGCCTGCGCCCAACTGAAGGCTACTAACGTAAGCCACAGCAGAGCGATTGCCACCCACACTACCTGAAACCCCCATCCTTGGTAATTTCCGTTGCTTTTCATGATCTTAATTTAGTGTAGCAAGGCCCCCTTTAGGACAGCAACCGAAAAACGGGCATTTTTCGCATCGAGCGCTAAAATTTTCAATTCCCGGCGCTCCACTGGCAATCTCAGAGGCCTGCGTTTGAAGGCTTCGCCAGGAGTTTGACGTTTTTCCGGTCTCAATCTTGTACTCATTAATTTCCGCCCCAGAAATGTTCACGATCCACGCCTCAACCGCCAGACAATCCCCCATATGTGATGTCAATTTTCTGACGGCCTCAGCGTAAAGCGCCATCTGAGTTTGATAGTTAATTCTAAGATCCTCGATTTTTGCGGGGCGGGTAGTAATTTTGAAATCAATGACCTGTGCCTTTCCGTCGTCGAGCACTAACCGATCCATCGCACCGACGAGAGCATGACCGCCCTCCATTGGAATTTCAAAAGCAAGCTCTGCCCACACACGCCTTGTTGGCTTTATCTCAGGTCTCATCAACAGCGATGACTCTGCCCAAGCACGAATCCGCTCCGCGTTGACGCGATAACGTCCAGCCAAAATTTCCAAATCATCAAGTCTCGCCCAATCCTGTCTCTCGAGCGCCTGATGGACTTCCGTGCCCACTTCAACTTGGGTCATCGCCCCGCCCCCGACGCGCTGAAATTTTGGAAGGTCTTTGGGTTCTTGGAGCTCTTTAGGTTCTTTGGGCACCGGGGCCACAGGTCTAACGTAAGTCCACTCATACGCCCGCGGACAACGCGCAAGAAGGTTCCACTCCGAAACACTATGGCGAGGCCTGATCTGTGATCGAAGCTCCAGATTTTTTGCGATCACATAGGGTTGAGCGAGCCCCATTGGCTTCGCCTGCAGCTTAAGCTTTGAAACACTTTGCTGAACGACCCACTCTCCGCGTTTCTGAACCATTGATGAATCAAGCCAAGCTCTCCACCAATCTTCATGATAGGTCTTACCCTTTTCTTCTAACTCCAATATCTTCTCGGGTTTCGAAAGCGCCTCACAAACCAAAACAAGCCGTTCTTGAGGTCGAGTCAGGGCGACATAAAAAAGTCGTTTACTCTCCGCCAACTCCTTTTCATTTTCGAATTGTCTCCATTTTAGATCCGCTTGATTCTTACGATCCCGCTCTCCCTCAGGCGTACGAGAGGCCAAGTGCGCCCCTTGACCGCGATCCCAATACAAAAGAGGTGCATCAGCGCCTCGCGGCTTTTTCCCAAAATCGACCAGAATTACGTGAGGAAACTCCAGCCCCTTGGCGCCATGAAGGGTCATCACGATGAGCTGCCCCAGGTTTCGGGGAGGCGGAAGATCCTGCGCTCTTCGTCCTTCTTTAATGGCCTGCGAAATTTCACGAACCACTCCCGAAAAATCGACCCCCGCCGAAGAAAGCTCCTCTACTCGATGCCACAAACCTAAGTAAGAAACTCCGAGTTCCTGCTCCGCTTGCGGCATTGCCTCAAAAACCGCGCGCAACACTTCGGCGGGTCGTACACTCTTTTTTAACAGCGGCGCTAACGCCTGCGCAATCGGAAAGGCGGATGCAATAAAAGCACTCCAAAGTGCACTCTTCTCGCTCTTGCCTCCCATGCTAACCCATTCATCGATCTGGGTATCAGGAATCCCCACCCACGGTGCCCGCAAGAAACTAATCGCGGACACCGACATATCTTGTTGCTCCCACCACCTAAGCAACGCCACCATTTCGCGCACGCGAGGTTCATCCCAAAAAAAACCGCCACTTCCAACCACGACGGGTACGCCTGCCGAGATCAGTGCCGTTAGCCACCGCTCGTTTCCGCGAATTCTCCTCATGAGAATGGCCATATCCTCCAAAGGTACGCCCTTTTCACGCTCCGCCAAGATCCAAGCCGCAAGTTGCCCCGGATCCTCAATATCTAGGCGAAGGACACTGGGTTCCGAATCTTTTGGTGGCCGTTTAGGAACCAACGCTTCAAATGCGACAGGCGAGCCCCGAAATGTCTGCTCACATAGTTCATTTACAAAATGAATAATCCCCGGCCGACTTCTGAAGTTCCAAGTCAAAGAATGCCGCTCCGGAAGCTTAGCACAAAATTCCTCAAATACCGCGACGTCGGCATCTCTAAAACGATAAATGGATTGTTTAGGATCGCCCACCACGCAAAGGTTTGAAAAATCTGATTTTACAAACCTCGAAACAATTTGCGCTTGAACGGGATTGGTATCTTGAAACTCATCCACTAAAATCAGATCAAACCGCTTTTGAAAAACCCTCGCGATCTCAGGATGGGCAAGTACACGCTGCGCGCCCTTTTCCAGATCATCAAAGTCAATCGCACCTTGCCGCATCTTCTTTTGTTCATAGCGCGCAAGCACAAAGGCAAACACCTTGTTCAAAGTCTGCGCGCAGGGATCTGCTAAGCAACTCAAGCCTTCTCCTGCACCAAAATGTGCGAGTCGTTTAAGGCGATCCAAGAGATCCACCAACGAAGAGACGGTCTCGCGAAAAAGCAGCAAATCCAAAGCTCCCGACAATTCTGCGGGTAGTTCATCCGCCCACAGAGACTCCACCGAGCGCTCCCAGAGAATCTTTGACTCCAGCTCCGAGAGCACGCGCTCCTCACCATCCTTGCCCGCTGCCCGGGGAAACTCACGCAAAACGGATCCGCAAAATCCATGAATCGTCATGACCCAATGAGACTCAAGCGGCCGCAGCGGTTTGAGCTGCCCCAAGACTTGGGTGAGTTTCACCCGCAAATCACTCGCAGAACGCTCCGTAAAACTGATGGCCGCAAAGCGCGCTTCGGGATTGCGCCTCAGTAAGGCTTCACACTTGGCAACTAGAGTCGTCGTTTTCCCAGAGCCTGCCCCTGCCAAAACCGCCATGCCCCGGCCCCAAGACTCCACAACGGCGCGCTGTTCGCTAGATAAACTGCTCACCGCCCCCTCCTTCGTCTTCCTCGGGCGCGGCGGTGAGCCTGCGAAAACCGCAACAATCAGAGACCCGACAGCGATCACAATCCTTGCGCATCTTAGGCGCAGCGTAATAAATTCCGGATTTCATTTTCTCAACTTCTGCCCCTATATGTGCCGCAAAACGAGCCCAGACGTCTTCGCAACTTCCGTGAGGCTCCTCCCCCATCAAACTCCGGGAATTCGCGCGAAGATTAACCCACGCGCCAGCCTGCTTGCCACTGACCTCTGGAAAAAACACTCCCTTCGTTCGAGAGCCTTGTTTAGTGAGTTCCACAAATTGAATGCCCAAGACCGGTTTGTGCAGCGCCTTTTGGGCGGCCAAAGCGTAAAACGGCAGCTGCAAACGATAAGACAAATCCAACATATCAGCCCCATGCGGAAGTGCGGAGCTTGTTTTAAAATCAGAAATCAACAGTGCCTCTCGAGTCTCTTCAATTCGATCGGGCCTGCCGGTGATTTTCACCCCTCCCACTTCAAGCTCAAGCGTCATATCATCGATAGCCCGCGTCTGGGTCTGCGCTCGATCCCAAAATTCTTTCTCTTTTTTCATGAAGGTCTCAAGAATTTGCGCCAACTGTTTCTTAATCACCTTTACGATACGAATACTCTTCAGCAACCCTTCCGGAGGATGTTCAGCCCAAACTTCTTCGACGGTATCCTGCGCGGTCTTCGTAAACTCAACGCTGCCCTCCGAGAAAACCCGAGTCTTCAATAATCGACTCACGCAATCATGAAGGAGTGACCCCCGAACCTGAGGCCAAAGCACAATATCGGTTTCCTCCTGCTCAAAAACCCTCCACCGATCCACGACGAGCGAAAACAGTCCACACTGAGAGGCATGATCCAAAGCCGTAGCCGTAAACTCCGTGCCACGCGCAGCCAACCGTACTTCCTGCGGAGGTAACCCCCGAAAGGGGTTATAGCTTTGCGCAAATCGCGGATGAGTCCCTACTTCTGTAGCCTGCAACTCAAGAACTCCTAAATCTTTCAAAAAGCTATTCAAGGGTTCTCGCTCTTTACCATCGGGATCATAAGCCGAATCAAAAAATGATACGTTCTGGGTGCGTGAAAACCATCCCCACAAATTACGGCGACGCTGCTCACAACGTGCGCGCGTCGAGTGAAGATCAAATTCTCCGGACAAAAGGTCTCGATCGCGGACCGAAAACCACAAATCGCCTTCTTGGGCCTTCTCCAACCAATCGCCAGGGGCGCCAAAAATCCATAATTTTTCGTAGCTTTTTAATGAAGCATTCTGCAGCCGATAGAGCGCAACCCCATGTTCAGGCCTAAACCGAGGAGCAGGAGGCGAAGCCAAAGCGAGACGATCTTGCGCGCGCTCAAGCCAAAAACGAGCGGGCGCCTTCTTGGAGACCGATCCCACCCGGGATAAATCATCGGCAAAACTTTCCCAAAAACTTTCAAAAAACCCGATCCACTCCTCAAACCCCTGCGCCAGTTCTCGCAAAATTTTTACGTGAGCCATACCCACTTCGCGACACGTCTTCTTCCCATTCAAAATCTCAAACACCGCTACCAATTCATGATTGAGTTCACTCAGTTTCTCACCCGAATAAGAAGCAAGCCCCATGCGGACGCCTTTTCGATGAATCTCCTTGATCCATTGCGAGCGCGGTGCCAGAGGAGGCTTGAGCCTCGGCCACTGTGTAATCCAGCGCAAGACCTCGTTGCGCGAAAAATCGCGCCCCACCAGTTCCAACGGCAAAAGAGCGAGCTTCGCAGCCTCATCCCATTTCAGCCGAGTCGGATCCCGAGGGTCCACGAGCGGAATTCCTCGGCCCTCTAGGGCCCGAAGCAAGCTTCTCCGAACGTTGGGATCATCGGGAATCAAAACGGCTGCACGCTTCCAAGCGTGATCAATCAAAAGCTGGTCCGCCAGGTGTTCTGCCGAATCATCAAGACTATGGCTACGCTGCCAATCCCAGGCGGGCATCGGGAAGGTAGATTCGCCCACAGCCAAATCCACAGCCAAATCCAACGATTCGACTTGGGTCACTTGCGCAAGCGTCTCCCAAAAGAATTTCTCAAGCCCCTCAGGCTTCCGGCAGCTCAAATGGCGAATCAGCGGGAGGGTTTCGGCATCGCCCTCCCTAAGCACTTCAATGGCTTCTTGCAAAAGCCTCGGCATATCCCAATGCCCCGTGGCCTGAATCCAAGCTTCGTAAGCTCTCGCAAGCCCTCGCACCTCTTGGCGTAAGATATTTTCGCCAAAACTCTCAGTCAATCGTTGATCAAATACGGCCTCTTCATCCGCATGAGCATAGGCTAAACGCCCATTCTGAAGCGCGCGGTCGAGTTTTCTAAAGAAGTTTTTCTGCCTGCGAAGCTCTTTAAGCTGATGAAGATGCTCCCCTATATGGCGATTAGAAACCAACACGCGCAGAATCTCTTCACGTGCCGTATTTCCCAGTATCCGTTCACTGATCGGAAATCCGGTCTTTTTCTCCAAAACAGCCGCGCAAAGATCTTGCAAGGTGGTGATCGCATTGGCAACAAGCGGGATCCCCTGCTGCAGAATCTGATTCTTCACTTCTTCTCTAGAAATCCCCACCCCGACACAAAGCTGCGCACGAGGCTCAAGGCCGCCAAGATCTTCGAACATCAACTGTAATCCAAAAGGACTTCTTCTTCGCCATCCCGCAACAGAACCTCAGACGGGCGGCGGCTGCGACGCGCAGTCACCACTCCCAGCTCCCACGCCGTCTCCCCCGATTTCTTTAGCGACCTCAACACCGAGGCCACTTTCGAAGGCGCCACAACAGCGATCATGCCCACCCCCAAATTGAAGGTCACAGCACTTTCTTTCAAATCCAATCCCGAAAAATCGCGAACCCATCCAAAAATCCCGGGGCGCTCCGCTAAAGGCGGAAGCACAATCTCGTAACTTACTTTCGAATTCATCCGAGGAACATTGAGAAAACCCGATCCCGTAATATGGGCCAAGCCTTTCAAATCGCCTTTCTTAATAAGTCCCTTGAGCGCCTCGACATAAATACGAGTGGGGTGCAGCAGGTCGCGTGCAATCGGAAGCCCCTCAATACCCTCCGGCACAAACCGTCGCAAAAATGAAAAGCCATTGCTATGACAGCCCGAAGATCTCAGACCAATCAACACATCGCCGGGTCGAATATTTTGTTGGGGTAAAGTTTTGTTAGCGTCCACCAACCCGACCGCAAACCCTGCAAGATCGTACTCGCCTGTCGCATAAAAATCAGGCATCTCGGCCGTCTCACCCCCCACCAGCGCGCAGTGAGCCTGCTTACAGCCAGTCACAATTCCTGCAATCACATCCGAGGCAATTTGTGCATCGAGTTTCCCCGTCGCAAAGTAGTCCAAGAAAAACAGCGGTTCCGCGCCCACGCACAACAGATCATTGACCGACATCGCAACCAAATCAATACCCACGGTTTTGTGTTGATTTAAACGAAAGGCAAGTTTTAGTTTAGTCCCTACCCCGTCAGTGGACGCCGCGATAAAACGTTTCTTATCAATCGCGTACAACGAAGCATACCCGCCAATAGACGACTTGACCTTCGAATTCAAAGTGGGCTTTACAAGCGTTTGGATTTTCTCCACCAATCGATCCGCCGCTTCACGATTCACTCCCGCTTGCTCATAGTTCAATGCGCTCAACTGAAGCCCCCTTCGATAAAAATACTAATGCAAAAAATGCCGAACGCCCGTAAAAGCCATAGCCATTCCAAACTCGTTACAGGCCGCAACGCTCTCCTGATCCCTCAAGCTTCCCCCTGGCTGCACAATCCGCGTGATTCCCGCCGAATGAGCAACCTCTACGGAATCCCGAAACGGAAAGAACCCATCACTCACCAAAAGTGCATCACCTAGCGTCCCGCCGCTCTCTCGCAAAACGGCTTGGGCCCGGGGAATTGCCAAAATGCGAAGCGCATCAACGCGATTAGGCTGCCCTTGTCCTGCGCCAATAACCTGCAACGATCCTGGAATCCCGGGCGCTTCACGCACAAGAGCCAAAGCATTGGATTTAAGGGTGGCGCATACTTTAATACCAAAGCGCGCAAGCAACGAGAATGTTTCGGGCCAGCGCGTGTTCGTCACAAACTCGAGAGTTTCGTGGGAGTTATTGCCTTTAGAGAGGTCGGCGGCTTGCACAAGACGCCCTCCCGGAATCGAGAGTTCCTTCATCTGAGCCTGTTCCCCGAAACGAAAGATCTCAACTGCCTTAAGATTCTTGCGCTTCTTCAAAAGAAGATCCCGCTCGGGCGAATTAAGCGAAAACTCAGGCGCCGCAACCACATCGACAAACTTTTCAGACAACCATTGAGCTGTTTCATTCTCAAGCGGATCCGAAAATACGACAACTCCACCGAAAGCAGAAACCGGATCGCCTTCCCAAGCCTTAATGAGGGCCGCCTTTTGGGCCGAGGCTTGAGTTTTGGGAACCCAGGCCACCCCACACGGATTGTTATGCTTTAAAATAACAACGCTGGTTCCCTCACACTTATTCTGACCCTGATTTTGATCCAATCCCTTTAACTCGCTCACAAGATGATAAGCCGCCGATAGATCTAAAATATTGTTATATGAAAGTGAAGCAGCAGCCCAATCTAGCGGGGGATTTTCCGATATTTCAATGTGAGCACTTTGGTGAGGATTCTCCCCATAGCGCAGCGGCAATATTCGCCGCTTCCCGAGGGTCTCCGAAATAACCGAATCATAGTGAGCAACAACGTCCCAAGCCTCGGAGGCACAGGACTTAACCGTGGCAACACTCACCGTTTTCGAAGCACGGAGTTCAGAAATCACTTTCGCGTACTGCCCGGGCGCACTCAACACCAAGACATGGGGAACATTCTTGGCCGCCGCGCGCACCAAGGTCGGGCCTCCGATATCCACTTCTTCAATCAACGCCTGGGGCGTAATTCCGGGCTTTTTTTTCGCCTCTTCAAATGGATAAAAATTAACCACGACGCAATCAATGGGCCGAATTGATAAACGTTTTGCATCTTCTTCGTCTTGGGCGTCTCCCCGTCTAAAAAGGATGCCACTGCACACCCCAAAAGAAAGCGTTTTCATCCGCCCGTTAAAGGCTTCTGGAGATCCCGAGATCTCCTCGATAGAAACCACCGACAATCCAGCCGCCTTCAACATCGCGGCCGTTTTTCCAGTGGCGACGAGTTCCGTTCCCGACTCCGCCAGAGCGGTTGCCAGTTCCACTACCCCCGCTTTATCCGAAACACTAAGCAGGGCTCTTTGAATCTTAAGCTCAGACATTTGTGCCACGCCGAACCTCCTGAAAAGCATTTTCAAAAAACGAAAGCCCCTGCCCGGGCGCACTCGCGCGACCGGCTTGTAGCGTCCACTCCGGATGCGCCGACCAACGAACAAAGGCCTCAGGATGAGGCATCAAGCCAAAAATACGACCCGTTGAATCGCAAAGTCCCGCCAGATTCTCATCGCTGCCGTTTGGATTATCTTCATAGGTCAAGCAATTACGGCCTTGCCTGACCATCTTTCCTAACACTTCGGTTTTTCGAGTCTGATCAAAAACCAGACGCCCTTCCCCATGGCGAATGGGCAAGTCCATTGAACCCACCCCTTTTAGCCAAATACAACGCGTCCCCGAAGGCGTCACCTTGGTCCAAGCGTTGATGAATTTTCCGCTCGCATTTTGAGTAATGGAAATTTCTTTGCCGAAAACGCCCATCCGAATCAAAGCTTGAAACCCATTACAGACGCCTAGGACAAGCCCGCCCCGCTCCGCAAATAGCCCCAAATTCCAGCCTAGCTGATGTTGAATTTTCAAGGCGAGCACTTTGCCCGACGTCAAATGATCCGCAAAAGAAAAGCCCCCCGGCATCGCAAGCGCCGAAAAAGTTCCAGAAAGCTGATCTAAGCTTACCCGCTCTGAAACAAGATCATTGATATGAAGAATTTGAGGTAAAAATCCGGCTAGGCTAAAAGCATGGGCCGTCTCGCTCTCACAATTAATTCCATCTCCCGCCAGCACCAGCACTCGAGGTTTTGTCGTACTCATTCCCAGTAGCCTCCCTTTTGCCACGCCACCCGAAGCTGCTTGGTGGGAACACTCCAAGACTTAACGCTCTGGTCTTCTTTATGACTCCACATTACTTCGAGTTTCTCTCGCTGAGTCACACTTCCTAAACGCCGAAACCCAATTCCCAACTGCCGCAACTCCATCTCCAGTATCTCGGCATCCGAGTCCGCAACGGTTGTAATAAAGCTGTGAAAGCCTTCCCCAAAACAAAACTCCCAGGCATCCGTGGCGTCCGGAATCTTAACATATGCCCCAAGTCCCCTGGCCAACATCCCCTCGACAACAGCAACCAACAGGCCCCCATCTGAAATATCATGCAGTGATTTAAGCAACGATTGCTCTTTCCCAACTTCTCCACCCAGCCATCCATAGAGGCGGCGCGCATCTTCCCAATTGGGGATCCCTACGCGAGGAAAACCCGGAAGTTGTGCCACCCCTTGAACTCTTTCAAATTCAGACCCCCATAGACCCAAAGACTTCCCGCCTAAGAGAAAAATCGCGTCCCCCGTACTCTTGAAATCGGAAGTCCTGCAAGCTGCGATATCCCTCACTTTCGCAATCGCGGTAATCAGCAGCGTCGGTGGAACTGAGATGGTCACAGGTTTACCGTCTTGCATACCACGGAAATCATTCTTCATGCTATCTTTGCCCGAGATCAGCGGGGCCGATAAAGCCAAAGCAGCTTGTTGCATCCCATAGCATGCACGGACAAGCCATGCGGCTTTCAAGCGATCCGTCTGTGGGTCAGGCCAACAAAAATTATCAATGAGCGCCAGGACCGATTCAGGTCTCCCAAACTCGCCGCCGACACACAAAACGTTTCTCACCGCTTCATCCACTGCTGAGCAGGCCATAAGGAAAGGATCAATGTCTGAAAGCTTCGGATTGATTCCGCAGCCCACGGCCATTCCCGCCGAAGAGGTCGTCTTAGGCTTGATGACCGCTGCATCGTTAGGTCCACTCAATACGCCTTGTGCTGAGAATACCGTATGGAGAGGTTTTACGACCGACATGCCCTGAACTTCGTGATCGTATTGCCTAATCAGCCACTCTTTAGAAGCGATATTGGGAGATCCTAATAGGGAGAGCAGTGCATCCGCCGCTTCAAATTCAAATCGCCGGGTTTGATTTCCTTTCGGACCTTCCGGCACCCCTGGCCACTCAGCCTCGAGTTCAAGCTGGGGCACACCGTCATGCAAAAATTTCAGGTCAAGAGATGCAACTAGTTTTCCTTCGTACAAAATATCAAAAAGGCCCGTATCCAAAAATTCCCCAAGATCACTGACCTCCACTCCCCGCCGTTCTGCCAGAGTTTCAAAAAGCGGGAGCGCATCAGGAGAGACCGCCACCGTCATCCGTTCTTGAGATTCACTCACAACGAGTTCAAAGGGTTTGAGGCCCGGGTATTTTGTTTTTGCAAGACTGACGTCAATGCGTGCGCCCCCTTTTTCACCACAAAAACGGGCCATTTCCCCGACTGAAGAAGACAGCCCCCCGGCGCCGTTATCCGTCAAACAACGAATAAGTCCCAAGTTGCGCGCTTCAAGCAAAAAATCCGTCATCCGCTTCTGAGTCAGAGGATCTCCCAACTGTACCGCAGAAAGCGGTGAAAGATCATCCAGAGCCAAAGACGAAAACGTTGCACCATGAATTCCATCTTTGCCGATGCGCCCCCCGAGCATGCACACACGATCGCCGGGACGAATCTCCTTCACCTCGCTACGCCGTCCTTCGATGACTCGAGGAAGAATCCCGCCGGAGCCGCAAAAAACCAGTGGTTTCCCTAAATAGCGCTCATCAAAAACCAGGGCCCCATTGATCGTGGGAATTCCACTTTGATTGCCTCCATCTTCGACTCCCCTTCGTATCCCATCCAAAATTCTCCGAGGATGCATCAACCGATCCGGAATACTCCCGGCATAATCCAAAGGTGCCACACAAAACACATCCGTATTAAAGATAGGTTTAGCCCCTAACCCACAACCTAAGATATCGCGATTGACTCCGACAATGCCCGTGAGCGCGCCTCCGTAAGGATCCAACGCCGAAGGGGTGTTATGCGTTTCAACCTTTACACAAATCGCGTCTTCTTCATCAAAAGCGATGATGCCCGCGTTATCCTTAAAAACGGAAATCAGCCAATTTTTCGGCAATAACTCAGTAGTTCCTACGATGGTTTGATCAAACAGACTATTCACCACCTTAGGAATGGCCACCTCTCTCGCCCATTCCGCTTTGGCCTTGGTGTCTTCGAAGTATTTAACCTTCGCATTAAAAATCTTGTGTTTGCAGTGCTCCGACCAGGTCTGTGCAAGCACCTCCAGCTCCACATCTGTAGGAGCAGACAGCCCTTTAGCTTTACGAGCAGCGAGCACCAAAGAACTCGAAAAATATGCGCGGATCGCTCGAAGTTCAGGGATACTCAGCGCCCAAACCTTCTCTCGACTGAGCCGCTCCAGCTGCGCATCACTCACGCCCTCCAGAGACACGTGCTGAACCTCGGCACTACCCCGAACAGGGATCCGAGGGAGATCGCGCTTGACTCGCTCGGCATGAAAGCGATCGTTTCTTTGAAGCTCGTGTTCTGAGACGAGAGTCCAGGTTTCGATTAATTCATTACATAAAATATCACGCGCAATACTCGCGAGCATTTCTTCGGTCAGCTGAGGGCCTTCGAGCAAAAGTAAACTGCCGCTAGCCGCTCTTGCATCAGGCATCTTTCGACCGAGCACGATTTCAAACGCCTCCAGGCTAGTGCGCGCAACCGTATCCGTCACGCCAGGACGAAAACGCCTTTCGAGCGCCCAAAACGCCCCCGGGCGATGCGGCGCCCCCGTTATGAGATCCTGAATTCCCCCATCTTTACCAGCCGCCGAAGGAATCAAGTTCCCCGTAAATACCCAGCCCAAGACGCGGTCCCAAAAAATTTCAATCACCGCCGGGATCATCTCTTCTCTGGAACTAGGGAGCTCGACCCAAAAAACAGGGAGTAAACGCATCCAGCGCACTCGCTTGGCAATGTCAGGGTGGGCCAGCTGCAATTTTCTAAACAACAAATCCGATGCGGGGTCAGCAAACTCCGGTCGTATTGCGAGTTCAATCCTGCAAAACACGCGTTCTCCCTCCAGGTGCTAAATTCTCTAAATGAAACTGTTCCTGCAAAACCCAACTCAAAATCTCGGGGTACAACCGATGCTCAATGGCTAACCCGCGTTTCTCAACCTCGTCCAGCGTTTTCAAATCGGAAATGTCAAACGCCTCCTGGGCAAGTATGGGACCCTCATCCATTTGCTCTTCAACAAGATGCACACTCACTCCCGTGACCTTCACCCCATGCTCAAAGGCCTGCGCATACGCTTTGCTGCCCGGAAAAGAAGGAAGCAAAGAGGGGTGAATGTTCACTATCCGAGAATATCCCTTGGAGGAGCGGAAGGCGTCAATGAAGAAGCGACTTACGAGCCGCATAAAGCCTGCAAAAACAATAAAATCGGGTTTAAAAGAAGTCACTTCTTCTATGACGCGCTCTTCAAACTCTCTGCGACGCGCACGCCCAAACTCAACGAAAGGCACGCAACTCACAGGGATTCCCTCGCTCCTTGCAAGCTCAATGACGGGAGCCTCTCTTTGATCAGAAAACACAACGCAGATTTGGGCTGCAAGCTCACCTTTTCTTATCGAATTCAAAATCGCAGTAAAGTTAGACCCACGCCCGGAGGCAAAGATGGCGATGCGGGGCGTGCGCGAAAAGAGAAGAGATTCCTTTTGCGCGATATCACTGCGGATCTGCATTCCTTCAAAATGAACCTGCGAAAACTGCGCATACGCTTGCTTTCGCGCCTCACCCAAGTCGCGCCCCATTCCCAGTGTCGAAAAAATCCGGCCCCCATTGGTTAAATAGCGATCCCCGTCTTTTCTTATAGCGGCAGAAAAGAAATGAGCAACTCCCTCAAACCCATGGATCAATATCCCACCCTTTGGCGCCTGCGGATAACCCGGGGCAGCGGCCACCACCGTGACTGCGGCTTCTTTCGAAAACGGGACATCACATGGGAGCTTGGCAAGGTTTCCCAAGGCCACGGCTCTACACCACTCGTAAAAATCCCCTTGAATTCGAGGCAGAAGCACTTGCGCTTCAGGATCGCCAAAGCGAGCGTTAAATTCTAAAACCCAAAAACGCTCTTGCGTACAATCGACCATGAGGCCTGCGTAAAGGACTCCCTTAAACTCACACCCGCGTTTCTTAAGCTCCGTCAAAACAGGCTCAAAAACCTCTCGCCGAATTCGCGCAGCCCAATGCGGCGCAATCCCTGGCACCGGGCTTAACGCTCCCATACCCCCAGTATTGGGCCCTTCATCGCCCTCCCGCAAGCGCTTGTAATCCCGCGCAGGTTCCAAAAGCGCACACGCTGCGCCTTCACAAAATGCCATCCAAGAAACTTCTTCCCCCGAGAGGCGCTCTTCTATCAAAAGCCTAGGCGAAATAAGCGCAAGCTCCGAAACCGCAGCAAGCGCTTGCTTGCGCGTCTCACAAACCTGAACCCCTTTTCCAAAAGCAAGCCCCTCGGCCTTCACGACCAAACCATTTGGCCAATCGCCTTCTTCAACTTCGCGCTGCGCCTGCTCAGCAGTCTCACACACTTTATAAAGTCCCGTAGGAATGCCCGCCGCTCGCATCACCTCTTTAGCAAAAATTTTGCTGGATTCGATTTGCGCAGCTTTGCGAGTGGGACCAAAAGCCAATACCCCATGGGCCTCAAGAATATCCACGATCCCATCAGCCAGTGGGTTATCCGGACCAATCACGACGAGATCAATGGCTTCTTGAACACAACGTTTTGCAAATAAGTCGTAACTCCCGAGCTCCCAACGCTGAAACTTTGAGGGTAACCCATCATTACCGGGTGCCACAATGACCTGAGAAACTTGAGGAGAAGCAGAAAGTTTCCAAGCCAAGGCGTGCTCGCGGGCGCCGGCACCCACCACGACAACTTTTGCACCTGCTGGGTTAGCGCTCACTTGCCAAACTCTTTTGCACTTTCGAAAGTTCGGCTGCCACTTTTTCCAGAGCCCAAGCTTCACTAAACCAAATTTTCCCCGTCAGGCGATTGGTCAGAGAAATATAGAGCTGCGAAGCAAGCTCCTTGTGTTCAGGCTTCATAGGCGGAGGCCCCTCACTCACCGATCGTTTCCACTCCAAACTCCCTTGAAGGCTCGCATTACTCTTTGCTTTATTTATGGCTTCATACCAAGAAGTCGATCGATACAGTCCTCGCAAAAATTCTTTTGATAATTGCACGGCCTCAAACAAAAGTCGGAGTTCATCAGGTCCAATGGCATCGACCAAAAATGATTCAGGCGTTTCCAATCCAGGCCGAGGGGCGGAAACTCCCCATTCAAGTTTTCCATCGGCAAGCTCGAGGCCTTTTTCTGCGCAAAGCCAGCGCAGAATCCCCGCCACCCAGGCAGTCTTAAGCAAGAGCGTTTGAAGAGCGTTTGAAGGGAGCCCCGAAATCGTCAAGGCCTCCGCCAGACTCACCGGCCGATCGGTGCTTTCAAGTTTTGTGAACAGCTCAAGCACGGGGAACTCCCAACGTTCGCCCTCACGCGCTTGTACCCCTTGAAAACCGATGCTCCCCATATAATCCGGATTTTTTGCCGCGTGCTCAATCAAAGAGCTCCCCGAAGGACAGCTAAAGCGAAACACAACTTCAAGCGGAACAAGCCTTGGATAAGCCGCCGCCCGAGTCGGGGCATAATCGGGAATCGATCGTCCCAGGACGTTCACGGTCGAAGGTTTGACCACCGAAACTTGTTTAACAAGTAAATGCCGAAAAGGTTTGGTCTGCTTGCGAAACGCTTCGGCTGGAACATCAGGCATCTCGCGATCCACCGTAAAGAGTTGTTTAGCATCTGAGACCATGCCGAGATAATGAGTCCTAAGTCCTTCGGTCTGGAGCTGTTCCCCAATCTCATTAAAATTCGATCCAAAACGGTTCGCTTTTCGGAGCGCCAGCGCCTCAGGAGTTTTTGAAAAGACTTTCCATAACTCCGGATCTTCTAACCGCTCAAACCAATAAGCGGCGAGCACCGCTAAGGCCTCCCCTTTTTTGGGCAAAAGATCAGGCATGCGACCCCAATCAAAAACCGAATAGGTATCGCCATACTCAAAAACTACTGCGGTTTCGTTGCCCACACGAACGGGGCCTCGCAAATCCTTTACGGTTCCTCGATAGAGGGTAGTAATCACTCTTGGCGCTCCTTTTCTAGACGATCACGCTTACGTTTCGCAGTCAGTTTTAAAGCCAACGCTACATCCGTCGGATAATTGCCATCCAAACACGCATGACAGAGCCCCGCAGGCGGTGCAAGTCCAATGGAGCGTTTAAGCCCTTCTAGCGACTGATAAATCACTCCATCCGCGCCCAGGTCTTTTTCGATGACCGAAATTTCTCGATCTGAAGCCAAGAGTTCCGCCTCATCTGGAAAATCAATTCCATAGAAACAAGGTTTTCTAATCGGAGGGCACGTTGAAACAAAATACACTTTTGCAGCGCCCGCTCGGCGCACAAGATCAATGATTTTGCGCGACGTCGTCCCGCGAACAATTGAATCATCCACTAAGAGAACATTGCGCCCTTTGAGCTCCGAGACCACGGGCGAAAGTTTCAGATCGACTGCTTGCTGTCTTTTTTCCTGCGAATCCAAAATAAATGTGCGCTTAATGTAGCGATTCTTGATCAGCAGTTCACGGTAAGGTGCCCCGAGTTCCTCGGCCAGAGCAATCGCCGCAATACGTGCTGTTTCGGGCACAGGAACGACGACCGGGTTCTCAGCTCCATCTTGCATCAGTCGTTCCTTGACTGTCTGTGCAAGATTTTTACCAAGCCCGATTCTCGACGCATAAACCGCTTGCCCATCTAAGACACTTTCGGGAGATGAAAAATAGACCCACTCAAACATGCAATGCCGGGAAGGCTTTTGCTCCAATACTCGAGAATGCAACTGGCCCTTAAAATCAATCCACACCACCTCGCCCGGGGCCACGTCGCGGACGACTTCGTAGCCCAAGAAATAAAGCACCGCACTCTCAGAGGCTACTAGATAAGCACCCGTTTTTGGATGTTTTCCAAAAATGAGTGGCCGAATTCCCCACGGATCGCGAAACGCGACTAGCCCCACTCCTGCGATCAAGGTGACAACACTGTAACTTCCCTGCGCTTCGGAAAATACGCGCCGCGTGGCATTACAGATTCCTTCAAAATAATCGACTTTTCGGTTTGTGGTTTCAAGCTGCATTTCCGAAAGCCCTTCACCAAATACGTTCATTATGGCTTCGGTATCGGAGTGAGTTAAAGGATGCCGGCGTGATTCGGATTTAAGTTTCTCACTGAGTTTTGAGAAGTTCACAAGATTCCCGTTGTGAACCATGCCGATTCCAAAGGGATAGCTCAGCAGAAATGGCTGCACATCTGCAACGTCTCCCCGCCCAATCGTACTGTAGCGCGCATGTCCGATGGCCACCTCTCCGGTGAGAAACTCAAAATGCTCAGGAGAAAAAGCGGCTTCCACAAGTCCAAGGTTCCGCACGCGATGAAACCCCTCTTCGTCATAAGACAAAATGCCGGCCGCATCTTGGCCCCGATGTTGGAGCATCGTAAGAGCGAGAAAAACTTCTTTTGCTGCTTGGCTTGAGCCAATGACACCGACAACGCCACACATAGGTTTGCTCGTGAGCTTAGCATAGGCCTACGCCCCGCGGTAGCGTCAGAAAGTTGACTGCTTCAGATTCATTGGAGCGCGCCCAGCGGAGCGTGCAGGTATCGGGCAGGGGGGTTGCAACTCCCTGCACAAACCGCTAGACTAGGAAGCGAGGAGGATACTGCATGAGTTCGAATGGAAGCCCAGTCACAGGTGTCATTGACGAAACACAGGTGATCATTGATTTCGGAAAATATGAAGGCATGAGTGTTCAGGAGATCGCAGATGTCGATCCGACCTTCTATGAGCGCCTCGTATCCGAAAAAGAAAACGGGGTTTTTGCCATCCGTCGTCATCGAGATAAAACGTTTCGCCTTTATATCAATCCACTGTCGAATATGGATCACTAAAAAGCCCAATTCTTTCGCATATATATACGTGCGTACATTTACCGTACAATAGACTATGTCTCCTTAATAGGAGACAACACACGATGTCGAGTGCCGCAAAAAAGAAACTAGAACGCATTGATCTCAGAGTGGATAACGAAGCCAAAACCCTCATTGAGCAGGCCGCCTCAATTAGGAGCATGAGCGTGAGTTCGTTTACTTTGACAAGTACGCTGCAAGCCGCGCGCGAGCAGATTTTGGAACACGAACGGCTTTCTTTGACAAACCGAGATCGAGATCTCTTTGTATCTACTATGCTGAATTCGCCGAAAGCTAATGCCGCGCTTATAGCAGCCATGAAACAAAAGCATAGGCCGTGATCCAAACCTTGAATCTTACTTTTAAAGAACTCTCAAAGAATCTCGCTCGAGAAGCCTTTGCTTGCGGCATCACGATTCTAAACGATTACCTCAGGAAGTTTGCTCGCCAGAACCACGAAAGAGGAATCGGACTTACAATTGTCGCCACTCACGCTAGCGCACCAAAGAAGATTCTGGGTTATTATTCAGTGAGTTCAGGCCAGATCGAATTCGACGACCTCCCCTCTAACGTGAAAAAAAACATTCCCCGTTATCCTGTTCCCATTACGAGGATCGGTCGTCTTGCCGTCGACC
The DNA here is from genome assembly GCA_051382305.1 of Bdellovibrionota bacterium FG-2. Classification (GTDB taxonomy): domain Bacteria; phylum Bdellovibrionota; class UBA1018; order UBA1018; family UBA1018; genus CAIRTR01. Next base: position 5,538 of record JBBCAV010000151.1, on the reverse strand, counting down.
ACAAAGCAAAGGGACATGGTGTGGGACAAGCCCTCCTCGCTGACGCTCTTCGACGTTCCTTGGATGCCTCTGAAAAGATCGGAATCTATGGAGTTATCGTCGATGCAAAGGATGAAGCGGCCAAATCGTTTTACAAAAAGTACGGCTTTATCGAACTTAAAGACAAACCGATGGTTCTTTTCCTTCATATGAGGACAGTGAAGGATTCTGTCTCATAGGCTAAGCTCTCCGCGAAACACCTCACAGGCTGGCCCCGTCATAAAAACCGAAGCGCCCGGCCCGAACCATTCAATAGTGAGCGCCCCGCCAGGCAGCACCACTCGTGTGGGCGAATCCACGCGAGCTGACGCAATCGCAGCCACTGCGGCTGCACATGCGCCCGTTCCGCACGCAAGCGTGATTCCGGCTCCTCGTTCCCAAACTCGCATCAACACTTCGGAGCGCGAAACGACCTGCACAAAATCGACGTTTGTTTTTCCAGGGAATTCCGAATGATTTTCAATCGCAGGCCCCACGGTCTCTAACACAACCGCCCGAACATCATTTGTAAAAAACACAGCGTGCGGCACGCCCATCCCTACCTTATATAAGGAGTAATTCTGACCTTGGACCGCAAACGGCGCGCCTTTCGGCGCGCCCGCCAACCCGGCGGCTAAGTCAACAGCAGGAACGCCCATATCAACCCGGATCTCGAGCTTACCTTCAGTCCCCACACAAGTGAGGTGCTTCACGCCGTCTAACGTCTCAATCGAAAACCCGAGAGCCTGCGCCCCGCAATAACGGGCCAAAAAAAGCCCCGCCGCGCGAATTCCGTTTCCGCACATTTCGGCTACCGAGCCATCGGCATTGAGGATATCCATCTTTGCATTCGCGGCATTCGCGGCATTCGCGGCCGTCCCACCTTGGGGCGGCCTTAACCACAAGAGCTGATCCGCGCCAACTCCGAATCTACGATCCGATATTTTTCGAGCAAACGCAGAACCCCAAACGCGCGCGAGTTCCTGATCAGCACAAAACCCAGGCGCCCCCGCATTCAGCGAATTGAAAAGCACAAAATCATTGCCAAGGCCCTGCATTTTGAGAAACGCGAAATTCTTCAAGCTACAACGCGCCTCCTGCGGCAGCGGCATCCGACTGTAAACCCGTCACTCGATCGGCGGCACGCTGGATATTCGTCGAGACCGCGTTACAATTAACTGCAGGCTTATCCGTGATTGCCCTTTTATCTTTTTCGATTGCATCAAGCGCCGTGTCGTATGAAGTTTTTACTTCCATCTTCTTATTTAGCAAAGTCTCATCTGCTGCGACCGCAGCGGCATCAGAGTCAGCTGCGTCTTTTACCGCTTGGAAGCCCGGATCGAGAGGTGTTTTTTTCGCAGCCAATTCATATCTCTTTTTGCTCGCTTCGGCTTTTTGCTTTTTCCCAATCAAGCCATCACTGAGTCCTTGAACGGCCTTGTTAAGTGCTTCAACCTCACGCGTTTTGGTTTTTGTTTTTTCATTCAAGTTGTCCATGTCTCCCGTTTTATCTTTACAGGCCTTAATGCCACCTCGAAGCGCACCGGACATACTGGAGATTTGCGACTGATCAACCCCCGGCCCTTCTTGAATTTTTCCCACCGCCGCTACCGCGCCATCTAAGGAACTGGCGCCCCCATCACATAAATCTTGAAGGTACGCACAATTGCCAGCCCCCACACTATCCACCGCCGAGCGCAACTGCTCGGCAGCCGCTTTTGCCGCTTGCAAACGACAGCCTTGGATCTTGGCATTGAGTGCAATTTTGGCGTTATCCAGACTTTGGCGATCTTTTTCGAAATCAGCCTTCGCCTCTCCGATTCCGGCAATGGCTTCTGAGAATAAATCCCCTTCAGTGTCCAAGAGCCCAGGCTCCATCATCCCGGCCACGATGTTAGACATTTTCTTGGGTACCTTATAAATGCCATTTTCCCCCGGCTCAAAACTTTCAGCCTCTCGAAACTTAATCGGCACGCCGCGAGACCCCGGCTTTAGACTTTGCAGCTGTTTGCTCAAGAGTTTGACTCGATCGATGAGAAGCTGGTTTTGAGGTCTAAGCATCGCCGCCATCTGAGACGTAAAATTAAACACCCCATGATTGGCCTGCGTTTTATAATCAGCCTTATATTTTCCAAGCTTCTGGGACTGCTCATTGAGATAAGTCATTCGTCCTTCTAGAACCTTCTTGCAACCGATTAAGCTGTAACAGGTGTATGTCTCCGTAAGCGTCGGATTCTTGGGGGCCACTAATCTTGCAGAAACCCCAACCGTTGCCGATTGAGAGTCCAGGAGCATCCTTAAATTGCGCTGAAAATCGTTTGCACAACTTAGTTGCGCAGCCGGCGAAAGGAGCGCTACATTCTTTTTATCTGGTACACATGCAGTTACATTAGCCGGCGTGGTCGTATTGGGGTGCGCAGATCCCGTCATCGCCCGCATTCCACGATTCCAAAGGGCGGAATATTTTTCGAGCAGGTTTCCGATCATGTCCTGATTCGTGTCTTTGCCAGTCGAAACTTGACTCTTGGTCGTGTCCGAGGTTGCCCCCGCCTGATCCGCATCCGCGGCCACAGCTTTTGCTGCATCGGAGAAACACGCACGCATACGACGGATGACCACATCTTTTACTTGCGGAGTCATCGCCCCCAGACTAGGAAGATTAGCCGAAACTTTTGCTTCAAAATCCTTGAGACTGACAATCCCCTTTTTATCTCTTTGAAACGCTTTCATCTCCTCGGGCGACTCCGGCAACTCCTTTTGCGTAGGCATCATCGCGTTCATGCGATTAAACATATCGTCCAAAGAATTTTTGGCCGAAGTCACTTTATCGACCAGGCTCTTCTTGTTTTCGACCTTCCCCGTCGCATCTCTAGGCAAATTCTTTTGCTCATATAAACACGTAACGTGTTGCAAGACGGTCACTTTATCGGTTTGAGCCGTATCACAATGCATATTGGCCGCAGGCTCATCAAAAAAACACGCGCGCGCACGCGCGGAAACCACCCGTGGCTTCGCCTGTTGCAGCATCTTCTGGCGAGTTTCAACCGCGGCCTGGGCCGTCCTGATTTGCGCGGTTTCCCCTCGAAAAGCCGCCTGAGCCGCCTCAAGATCTTTGATGATCGTATCGACGCCTTCGGCGCCGTTTTCCTTGTTCCCAGCAACTCTCGCCATCGCTTCTTTAAGTTGCGTTATGCGATCCTCTTCCATCGAGGTGATCTGCGCGACATCTTTTTCCTGCTGCTGAAGATTGGCAGCCACCGGCGCCTGTAGCGACGTGAGGGCCTGATTCAAATATTTTGTCTGCTCGGTCAAACAGCCCACTTGGGTCATGAGCTTTTCGGTTTGGCGATTCTTGCAATCTAAGATTGCGATCGATTCGGCAAGTTTATCGGTATAAGCCTTTGAGAGCAACTCAAGCTCGGCAGGCATTCCGCATTGGATCGATGCGGTATCTGGAATCGCAATAGACCCCGGACAAGCGCTCCCAATCCAGCCCCCACTGGCTGCGCCCCCTGCAATGCTGCTGGCAGTCGCGGCATTGGTCACCCCTTTTCCAGAAACCAAATCTCCAAGCAAGGAAACACCATCTTGAACGGCCGATGCCATATCCGAGCAGGGCCCAAACATCTGAGCCATTTGCTGGTACTTCATTGCATCAAGTTCTTGCGGAGGTTTTATCCCAAACTGAGCAGGAATCGAAGACCCAGCAGCAGCAGTGTCCGCCGCCCATGCCGGGTTCACCCCAAAACAAAGCCCAAGACAAAGCACGCCCCCCAACATCAAACGAAGGCTGATCATCACGATATAGAACCCCCTCAAAGTACTATTGTACCTAGGGGTTTTGGGTTTTGGAACAGTTAAATCGAAGGGTTACAAATGCATAACGCAATGCATTGATTCCTAAGCTCTTTCTTGCGCAACCTCTCGGATCGCCTTTTCAATACTTTGCTGAGTAGGCACACTTGCAGCCTCTAAAGCATCCGCCAACCCCACTCCGGGCACAAACTCACCAGCCACCAGTCTTGGGGGAGCTTCAAGCTCGTAGAAGCGCTCTTCAATCACTCTTCTCATCAAATGCTCCCCAAAATTGGTCACTTCAGTATCCTCATTTACAAACACGACTCGCCCCGTTTTTCTCACACTCTCTGAAATCATCTTCCAATCATAGGGCCAAAGGGTTCGCAGATCGATCACCTCAACAGAAATTCGCTCCTGCTCTAAAACCCCGGCCGCCTTCACACATAAGGGTAACGTGCGACCATAACTGACAACGCTCACGTGCTGACCTTCGCGCACCCGCTGTGCGACACCCAACGGAATGGTAAAATCCGTCAAGCCCTCAGGCCACCGCGCCTGCCACTTCGCGCGATCCCCCAACGGCGCATCGATTCGTTCTTTGAGTTCGCGCTCTCCCTCAGGAGTTAATTCCGGCTCACCCGGAATCCGCTCCACGCCCCTCACGCGCAACAGCGCTTTGGGCTTGAGAAACATCGTAGGATTAGGATCCTTCAAACACGCAATCATTAACCCATAGGCATCCAAAGGATTTGAAGGCATCACGATTTTCCAACCCGGAATATGGGTCATCGTCGCATCAAAAGAATGCGAATGATAAATCGAACCGCGAATCCCGCTTCCCACCGGCGTCATCACGGTCATCGGCAAATTCCAATCCCCATGCGTCGCCCAACACGAATTGCCCGCAAGCTTCAGCAAGTCAATCGTGTTGTAAATATAATCACAAAACTGAATCTCGGCCACAGATCGACACCCACTCATCGCAAGCCCCATCGCCGCGCCAATAATCCCGCGCTCATCCAGCGGCGAGTTCCACGTCGTTTTCAAACCCTGAGTGACCGTAAACACCCCGCCCAGCGGCGGCCCCACGTCTTCACCAAATATATCGGTCACCCCCAGATGCGTCTCTCCATAATGGAGGGCCATGCGAATCGCTTGTGCGAGAGTTGCCATCTACCAAACCCTGCCCTTCTGGCCTGCATAGGTGTAGTCGTATATACTCGAAGGATCGGGCGCAGGCTCGGTGCGCACACTTTGGGAAAGAGCCAGAAACTCCGTTTCAAAATCCTCTCGAATCTTTTGGGCGTCGGATTTTTTGAGCAAATTTTTCGTAATCAATTTCTCTTCAAAAAGTGCAACCGGATCCGGCTCGTTCGGATCCAAATTCGCACCACTGGCCGAGCTGTGGCCATACATGCGCGACACGCGCGCTTCAAGCAAGTACGGCTTGCGCTCCTTGCGCACATAATCCATCGCCTGAGTCAAAGCGTCATGCGATTCTTCAACATCAAGACCATTGATCGTCTGGGTTTTCATTCCAAACGCTTTGCCTCGATCTGCGATATTTTTTTCTCCATGCTGCGTGCTGCCCTTCGTCGAAATCCCCCAACCGTTATTCGTCACGATGATCAACAGGGGAAGTTCCTTGCCAGGACGCGATGCCCAAACCAAGCACGAGGCAAAATCCCCTTCAGCCGTGCCCGCATCTCCCCCATTAACAAT
>JBBCAV010000150.1:0-1994 GCA_051382305.1 Bdellovibrionota bacterium FG-2 | reverse complement strand
CCCATAACCCTCCTCCATGAAGGCAAAACCCGGCCAATCCTAGGCCAAATATGGGGAACATTAACTTCCACAGGACTTTTACTTCTTCCCTAGCCGTCTTAGCTGAGGACCGATCCTGCTTCCATTTACTTCATCGGCAGCGTGGAGAAACTCTTTAGGGCTATTTTAAAAAAAAAGTGAGATCCCGGTCTTTTTCCAGGATCTCACTTGAAATCGATATACGTTCTTAGGCGCTAAGTCTTAGGCGGCTTCTGCCCAGGACTCGGCTTGCCAGAGGTCGTAAAGCGTTTTTCCCCCAGCATTTCGCAGCCATCTGGATCCATGATCAGGCGGCTCTTGCCCCAGGCACCACTGAGCGAACGCATGCACGGTGAGGGTTTCTTTTCCCACAACGACCTTGTATTCGCCATTAGGTTGCTTGGCGATGACGCCAGTTTTCTGCGGATCGCTCACAAAATAAAGGGTTTCTCCGTTCTTTACTGCACCTTCGTGAACCAGATTAGTAAGGTCAAACTTGTTTTTCTTCTTAGACAATCGAATATCCTCCCAGTTATTTTGCCTATCGGCAAAAGAGGCTCGGCAATTAATGCCTTTTTTAAAAAAATTTCCGCTTCTCGGTATTTAACTTCGTTCAAGAACGGGTCCAGCTATGGCATTTATTGATAAATTCTTAATAAGAAGTAAATTAGAGAGGTGAGTCACGAGTTTACAATTATTCCAATTGAGTCAAAATCCTTAAAGGATCAGTTTCTCGCACTGCTTAATGGCGCATTTGAAGTGCCGCAAGGGTCCTCCTTCTTTGATGATTTTCCGGTCTGGGGTGAGGCGAGTGGATTGGAGGCGGCCCGACGGTTGCGCCTCGGTGGCGTTGTAGACGGCAAGCTTGTTTCTGCTGCCGCGGTTCGGCTGGGAAAAATGCGGACGACATCAGGGGAATTAATTTCTGTGGCTCTTTTGGGGGCTGTCGCTACAGACCCCGCGTATCGCGGAAAAGGTTACGCATCGTTAGTCGTTGAGCAAGCCGTGCAATGGGCTGAGCGCTCGGGTGCGTTTTTGGTTTTACTCTGGGGATCCGAGCACGCAATGTATCGAAGGTTGGACTTTGAGTTGTGTGGGTCGCAGGCGCTTGTTCCTCTCGAACCCTTAAGGTCCCAAGGTCTAAAACTTAACAGTGGCTGGGTCCCTGCGCTTTGGGACATGGTTCTGAAAAATCGCCAAGGCGGTCTAGTCCTAGAATCCTCAGATCGCCAATGGTTTGAAGCCCATCGCAATGTCGCTTGGTTTTGGGTGGGCGAAAAAAATCGGCCTCAGGCTTATGCGGCGCTTGGACGCGGAATCGACATGAGCGGGATTGTGCATGAATGGGGCGGGGAGCGTGAATCTCTGCAAGGCCTTCTTGTGAGTCTCGGGGAGCTTCGAACAGGGTCCATGATTTTAGGCCCCTCCGCGCGCCTGCGCGAAATGGGCTTTCAAGTCGCTCAAGAAGAATACTTGTGTCTTGCGCGGGTCTTGAACCGTGAGGCGCTGTTTCGCGCATTCATGCGCGCGCCGGCACCTGAGTCAGTTCGAGGTGCTCGCGCGGTTGATCTGCCGAGAATATTTTTTGGTCCCTCTTCAGAGCTTTTGGCCGCGGGTCAACTTGACGGTCTTCCCGTCCCCCTTTGGGTTTGGGGTTTGGACGCTTGTTGAGTGTGGGGCTCCTCAGAAATTTTACTGAGCGCTTCAAGTAGGGCTGAGTGTGGGCTGTTCTTTGGATAGGCCAAGTACAAGCGAGTTTTTGCATCTGGACCGAGTGGCTCAAAAAGAACTTTGTTTCTTTTCGCAAGCCAAACGACGGTATGCCACGGCAGCACAGAGGCCGCTCCGGGCGTTTCTGAAACCCATATTGCAATGGCGGAGGGGTCTTGCCCGTAAAGGTGATAGGTCGGCGGCGCAACTGTTTCGCCTTGAACGAGGCACGCAACGACCATGTTAACGCGTGGAGAGTTGGTTCC
>JBBCAV010000149.1:0-1094 GCA_051382305.1 Bdellovibrionota bacterium FG-2 | reverse complement strand
GTGCTAAGAATCTTCTCCGCTATTCCGACAAGTTCAAACGCCTGTTGCAAGGGTTTGAGTCCTCGTGGTCCTCGGCGTTCAAAGAGCTCGCATCCCAGCTCTGATTCTATTGCGTGAACGCGTTTGGAGAGTGCGGACTGAGTCATGTGTAGGCGCTCTGCGGTGCGACTAAGGTTGGGGTCCGCGACGAGGAGTTGAATGGTGCGTAAATTGTTTATGTCCATAATGGAATAATACTAGTCAAATATATCTCTTTTTCAAATACTTAATTTTGGGCATATAGGGGTCATGAAAACGTTTAATACCGCAAAGCGGTTGGTTGTTGTAAGTCTGGTGTCCTTAGTCTTTGGTGCATGCCTTCTGGTTTCTGATAGCCAAGCGGCTTCAGATGATTCTTTTTGGAATGAAATTGAAAATCTCACAGTTCGTTGTGCAGTGGTACCTGTTGTAGTGGATGAGGAGGGGAACAGAACCTATCTCTCTGCCACCAGTCATTGTCCCGAACTTGCTGTGACGGATAATTTAGCCGAAATCAAAATCGAAAATCGACTCCTTGTTGCCGAGCTCCTCGAGTCCGAATACTCCGATGGCGGCGATCTCTATCACCTCTTTGTGAAAAATGAATCAGGCATGACCATCGCAGCGAAGTCCAATATCGCGGCTTTTGGTGATATCGTCCTAGGTCTTGCGGGAGCGCGCAGTCGTGAGCTTCCTGAAGCGGTGGTAGCGAGATAGATTTAGTTCCGGTCGCCCGTCAAAACCTTGCCACCCCCACTTCATTTGCGTTGAGCCGAACCAGGACTTAACAAAAGCTAGACTCGTCCCAATAAGACAACCGTGAAGGATTGTCTCTTCTTTTGGCTTTTGGCGTCTTGGATTTGGGTGGCTGCGGCTCACGCTGACGCTCGTCCTCGGCTTAGCTGTGAGTTTTCGGCGGGCTCAATCTCTTTGCCATTCGAAACTTTTGCTAGCGATGTTGATGAGATTTCATCAGCCACCGGTCCTCAGCTCAAACATCGGGCCTTTGTTTCGCCGGATGAACTTCGGGATTTAGATACGAGAATGCTGGGCGAACTCTTGGTCAAGCGGTTGCA
>JBBCAV010000148.1:0-3423 GCA_051382305.1 Bdellovibrionota bacterium FG-2 | reverse complement strand
TGCCAATACTGCATCACCAACAACAAGCCCCAGAGGAGCCAGAATGTAACGCTTTTCGCCGTCGGCATAATTCAAGAGAGCAATATAAGCAGTACGATTGGGGTCGTACTCAAGCGAAGAAACCCGCGAAGGAATATCACGCTTGTCACGCAGAAAATCGATAAGACGATATTTACGCTTATGACCCCCGCCGATGTGGCGAACTGTCATTTTCCCAAGAGCATTGCGACCACCCGACTTCGTCAAAGAAGAAGTGAGTTTACGCGGTTTCTTGGGTTGCGCTTTTTTTGGAGTCAGAATCGAAAAATCCGCAACAGTCTTGTATCGCAGCGACGGAGTAATCGGTTTAAATGTTTTCGTTGCCATAATTACACCTCACCTCACTTCGTCTGGAAGAAATCAATCTTGTGACCTTCAGCCAGCGTCACAACCGCTTTCTTCTTATTTGCCTGCTTCACTACCGAACGCCCGACCCGCTTCACTTTTCCATGCATGACAAGAGTCCGAACCTGGGTCACTTTTACTTTAAAGAGCTGCTGAACAGCATCCCGAATCTCAATCTTGTTCGCCTGAGGAGCGACCTCGAAAGCATATCGGTTTCCCAACTCAGCAAGCATCGTCGTCTTCTCACTGATGATGGGCTTGCGAATCACTTCATATAAACTACGCATCGTTCATCCCTCGCCTTCGTTATGCTTTTGGCGCCTGAGGAGCGAGACGGGTTTCAACCGCCTTCACAGCTCGCTTCGTCATGACGAGCCAGCCGAAACGGACTACGTCGTAGACATTGAGTCCTTCAGTTCGGAGAACCTTCACACGAGGAATGTTCCGTCCCGAGAGCTCGAGATTTTTATTTTCATCATCAAGAATCAAGACCTTATCGAGATCGAGCTTCTTCTTCAGAACTTCAACTAAAACCTGGGTCTTCACGGCTGCAAGATTGAAGTCATCAATCACAAGCACGCGTTTTTCCTTCACACGATCAGAGAGTGCTGAGCGAAGAGCTCCGCGCATCATCTCTTTCGGTGTCGACTGTTCATAAGACCGTGGCTGCGGCCCAAAAGACTGACCCCCACCCGGCTGAAGTGGTGAACGAGTAGATCCTTGACGAGCGTTCCCCGTACCCTTCTGCTTAAAGGGTTTCCGTCCGCCGCCGCGCACTTCACTCTTGGTCTTTGTATTTGCGTTTCCCTGTCGGCGACCCGCAAGCTGCGCCTTAATCACCTGATGAACAAGAGCAACATTAACGTCAACACCAAAGACATCGTCGCGAAGGTCAATGGTTCCAACCTTCTTCTTATCCTGATTAATTACATCTAAAGTTGGCATACCTTACCCCGCACTCTTGACCGCACGTCGAACAGTTACTATCCCGCTTTTAGGGCCAGGAACGCTTCCATTAACGAGAAGAAGTTGATTTTCTTCATCCACCCGAATCACCCTGACATTCTGAATGGTCACCTGATCGTGTCCCATTTGTCCGGGCATTTTCTTATTCTTAAAGCATCGTCCAGGATCAGCGCGATTTCCGATCGACCCCAATGAACGGTGGGAAACCGAACAACCGTGAGTCTTGTGGCCCCCAGCCATATGAAAGCGTTTCATGCCGCCTTGGAAGCCCTTCCCTTTGCTCATGGAAGTCAAATCAACAAGGTCGCCGGCCTTCAGAAACCCAGCAGACAAAATCTTCCCAACGGTGAGACCATCAAGCTTCTCACCCTCAAATAAACGAAATTCTTGATAATGATAAAAACCCGTTGATGAAGAAGCCTTGGTGTGCCCTCTCTCGGATTTATTTGCAGCTTTCTCTTTTTTCTCGAGGACGCCAATCTGAACGCCTTGGTAGCCATTCTTGGAAAGACTCTTTACTTGGGTAATCAAATTCGGGCGCAAATCAATGACCGTTACCGCAACAGCCTGCCCATCTTCATCGTAAAATTGCGTCATTCCAGCTTTAACGCCAATATATCCGCCGCGTCCCGGAAGGGTCGCACGTTCTCGCGAAGCAAGTGGGACACTTGGACTTGAATCCGTTGTTGCAGTCGAGACGGTGGAAACACCACTGTCCTGAGCTTCAGGCTTTTGTTCCATAGTTAAACTCTCTTTTCACTTCGTCTATACCAACTTACCCAACACCACAGCATCACCGGGAAGCCGCCTTATGTAGGCCGCCGGATGCTTTCATGGATTGGCTGCTCAAATCCTCGACTTTCCTTCTGGGATTAGTTCCGAAGAACCAATGCAGAAGATAGTATCGAAAGACTCAATCAGGACTTAATCTCAACATCGACACCTGCAGACAGATCCAGCTTCATCAGCGAATCCACAGTCTGTTGGGTCGGCTCGAGAATATCCAAAAGCCGCTTATGAGTTCGAATTTCAAACTGTTCGCGGGACTTTTTGTCTACATGAGGCGACCGGAGAACGCAATACTTATTAATCACTGTCGGAAGAGGAATCGGTCCACGAACGGTGGCGCCAGTTCTTTTTGCCGTGTTCACGATCTCCCAAACGGACTGATCGAGAACGCGATGATCAAAAGCCTTAAGTTTAATCCGGATCTTATGTTCAATTGCCATTTTCACATCTCCTTGAAAAACCCCCGGGTAGTTACCTTCTTTTCGATGTGAAACGAAAGAAGCAATCTATCCCGAGACGTCAATAATTAAATACAAAATACAAGTGGAGAGAATTTATATTCGACAATCTGCCAAAACACAATGCGATTTTTTTTATTCCCGCAAATAATGGCAAGAATACCCATCCGGATGCTTCTCAAGATACTTCTGATGGCACTCTTCAGCAGGGAAAAATGGCCCTGCGGGAGCAATTTCGGTGACGACGGGTTTCTTCCATTTTCCCGAATGCTCCACTTTATTTTTAACCTCGCTTGCGACGCGTTTCTGAGCCTCATTTGCATAGAAGATGGTGGAACGATACTGGGTTCCCGTGTCGTTTCCCTGGCGATTCTGGGTCGTTGGATCATGAAGCCTGAAGAAGTATTCCAACAAAGCCTGGTAACTAAGTTTGGCAGGATCAAAAACAATTTGCACCGCTTCAGCGTGTCCGGTGGTTCCGCGTTTTACCTGCTCATAGGTTGGATTATCCAATACCCCCCCCGTATAGCCTACCCGCGTAGAAATCACACCCGGAAGCTTGCGCAACAGGTCCTCAACGCCCCAAAAACATCCCCCCGAGAGAACGGCCGTTTCCTGTGCAGGAGGACTGATCTTTTTGTCAAAAAGCGGGATAAATTCCGCATAGCCCTCTTGGACTAGTTTTTCTGCAGGAATGAATTTTAGTGCTGCGGAATTAATGCAATAGCGCAGCCCAGAGGGCACGGGGCCATCCTCAAACACATGGCCCAGGTGGGAATCCGCCCCCTTTGATCGCACCTCGATGCGAGACTGCATGGGAATCTCA
>JBBCAV010000147.1:0-3960 GCA_051382305.1 Bdellovibrionota bacterium FG-2 | reverse complement strand
ACTTTTGTCGATCCCATGACACCGATCCAAAAGCAGGTGCTCAAGCTGCTGAATATTCCAGTCTCCCAATTTTCTTAATCACTGCCGCACCGTGAGAAAACTTGCGCGTTCTAAGTGCGGAATGTAGGGTTAAGAAGTGTGATCAGAGGAAATCTTATCAATATGAAGAATTCGATTCGAGTCGCAATTCTTCGGCAAATGACTTTTGTGAGGACTGGGGGAATTCCGGATGTCAGAATGCCGGAGCTGTGAATGAGCAATTTGGTGATACAGGCGGTCTCTTGACCTATTATAATCGGGTTCCCATCGATAAGGCTATGAAGGCAATATGTCTCGCGATTCACTCCGGGAAAGCGACTCGGGAACCTATGACCGAGGCCGAAATTAAAGCGGCAGTGTCGAAATTTTTTCCGTAGGAATCCTCGTGGTAAGGTATACTCAAACTCAATGACGACTCACATCTGGCACTTTAGAAAAAATTTGGACCGCAGATTTCGCCAAGGGCACCCTTGGGTGTACTCCAATGAGATCTTGGAATCTCCTAAAGGAATTGATCCCGGTGCGCTCATTGAGCTTCGTGACCCGAGCGGTGGGTTTCTGGCACGTGGGTACGGTAATTCACATTCGTTGATTGCCTTTCGTGAACTCACGCGCGATCCCGAGCTCAAAGCGCCGGACTCGGTCGAGGCCATAACGCAAAAACTCAGGCAAGCGATCACCCTTCGGATTCGCGCGGGTCTCGGAGCCTCTAGTTTTCGCGCGTGCTTTGGCGAAGCGGATCAATTGCCTGGCCTTGTTGTAGATCGTTACAAAACGGAGAGCGGCCAAGTTCTCGTGATTCAGGCGCACACCGCCGGGATTGATGTAAGAATTCCCACGATCATTGAAGCTCTCGAAACGATCATAAACGAAAACCTCCTCCAAGTCCCCTGGATTCAAACCGCGATCGTTCTCCGCAATGATATGGGTGTACGAAAACTTGAGGGACTCACGGAGCAAGAACCCCAGGTTTTTCGCGAGTCCGGATTCACAAACCTCGCCGAAACACGAATCGTCGTAGGAGACCAGTTCTTTTGGACGGATCTCATCGCCGGCCAAAAGACTGGATTTTTCCTCGATCAAGCTTCGAATATCAAAAAAGGCATGGAACTTTTTGGGCGCTCCTTCGCAGAAGGGTTTTCACTGGGTAAGCGTTCGCTTCGCATTTTGGATTTGTGCTGTTACGTCGGGCAGTGGGGATCGTCGCTCGCGCGGAATTTGGTTAAGCAAGGCGTTACAGTTGAGGTCACCGTTGTCGACGCTTCGCAAAGGGCTTTGGATTTCACAGCGCGAAATCTTGATAAAATCAATTTCAAAGCGGTGAAGGCGGATGTCCTTAAAGATCTCGCGTCTTGGCCAAAGCAGGAATTTGATTTAATCGTCTGCGATCCTCCAGCTTTGATTAAATCACGTAAAGATTTGCCCGCTGGCACGCATGCCTACTTAAAATTGAATTCAGAGGTATTTCGCTTAATTAGGCGCGGGGGTGGCGTGGTCAGCTGTTCTTGCTCCGGGCTCTTGTCCGAAAGCGACTTTGTGGCAACGCTTGCAAAAGCTTCACAGCGTCAGGATGCAAGTGTGTCATGGATCGGGCGAGGCTCTCAGAGCCCCGATCATCCAGTGCTTTCGAGTTTTATGGAAGGTTCATATCTGAAGGCCTGGTTCGGAATTTCACACTAATTTTGAAGCGGTTTTGTTCTTTTTGGATTAGACTGCGGGGTGATTGTTCCACTCATAGCCAAAAGAGGAGCCGCCATCATGCGATACACGAGAGCTTGGGAGCCTAGAGCCGTTAGTCCTACTGATGCAGTCGAAGTGATCAAAAGCGGAATGCGCGTTTTTCTTCATGGCGCCGCCGCTACCCCAACTCCTTTGATTGAATCGCTTTGTGATAAGCCGGGGCTGGAAGGTGTGAAGCTTTATCATTTACATACCTCGGGGCCTTGCCGATTTGCGGATGAGAGTCAGGCGGGACGATTTTTTTCGTACTCGCTTTTTACGGGTGCGGCGTTGCGAAAGCCCATTGAAGAAGGGCGGGCTGATTTTATCCCGATTTTTTTATCAGATATTCCAGGTCTTTTTACCTCGCAAACGATTCCCTTAGACGTAGCTGTCGTACAGCTTTCTCCTCCTGATGGTCACGGCTGGTGTACGCTGGGAACTTCAGTAGATACGGCGAAGGCCGCAGTGGACTCCGCCAAATATGTTATTGCGGAGATTAATGATCAGATGCCACGCACCCATGGCAATTCATTTATTCATGTGGATCGCGTTCATGCTTTTATTCATACCAACCGCCCATTGAATGCGTCGGAGGTGACGCTTGAGACTCCCGCTGAGGGCCAAATCGGGGAGTGTATTGCACGTTTGGTTGAGGATGGCTCGTGTTTGCAGGTAGGGATTGGCGGCATTCCCAATGCCGTGCTCAAGCGTCTCAAAAACAAGAACGACCTAGGCGTTCATACCGAGATGTTCTCCGATAATATTGTCGATCTCGTGGATTCGGGAGTGATTACCAATCGCTTTAAGAGAGTCCATCCTGGCCGACTCACGACGAGTTTTGTGGTCGGCTCCAAAGTGGTTTTTGATTTTGTGCACGATAACCCAAATGTTGAGTTTCATCCTTGTGATCGCACTAATGATACGGCTTTGATTCGCAAGAATGACAAGATGGTGGCGATTAACTCCGCTATTGAGATCGATTTGACGGGCCAGGTTTGTGCTGACTCCATGGGACATCGTATTTTTTCTGGAATCGGCGGCCAGATGGACTTCATTCGTGGAGCGGCGCTTTCGAAGGGGGGGAAGCCGATTATTGCGCTTCCCTCCACCGCTTCATCAGGGAAGTTGTCGCGAATTGTTCTGGCACTTAAGCCCGGTGCAGGTGTGGTCACGACCCGGGGGCATGTGCATTGGGTTGTGACGGAGTATGGCGCGGTCAATCTTCATGGTCTGGGTTTGCGGGAGCGAGGCGAGGCCTTGATCTCGATTTCTCACCCTGATTTTAGACTGGAGCTCAAGAAGGCGCTTAACGATATTCGCCATTTTGCGTTCTAGACGTCTTCATCCTCAAGTTTAAGCATGAGGGATGTTTCCATGTATTTTTTGTATTCAATTGTGCCTTTTCCGAGAACTAGATTTGTTTTTTTTACGATTTTTGCAATTCTCTGAAGGGCGTTATCAACTTTTTGTATTTTGGAGTCCGAACTGTATTTGCGTTTAAGGAAGCCTAAATTGCCGCAGGCAATAGCAAGCGGATTGTTGATGCTATGGTTGAAGGTTATGATCATGGCATGAATTGCGGCCAGTTCTTGAGTCTGCGCCATTGCCTTCGCTTGTTGGGTAATCGTGAGGTGAGTCTGGATTCTGCGTGATGCGACATCGAACTGAACGGGTTTGGTGATGTAATCATTTGCGCCTCTTTTAAGGGCTTCAATGATCTCGGCAGAGTCCGTGATTGAAGTGACCATAATAACGGGTAATTCTATTTGATCATATTTCTTGCGGATCAATTTGAGAGCCTCTTTGCCCCCCATGTCCGGCATCAAAATGTCGAGGAGGACAAGACTGGGTTTTTCCGTCGCAATCGTTTCCAGACAATTCACGCCTGTACTTAGCGCAATGACCTCGAACCCATTCGCTTGCAGTGTCGCTGTCGTTAATTCACGATCAAACGGGCTATCGTCGATAATTAAGATTTTGGGATTCTGGGTCAAGGGGGGGTGCTCTTTTGGTGCCTATCGAAGATACTAACTTAAAAACTGAATTAAGAAACATGAGATTAACTTGACGCTCAGGGTTCCGGCATACGCTCGGTTAAGCGCCTGAGCTGACTTCGCTTTTTATTAGCTCTGGACACTGGCTCTTTTGTATGCGAGCATTGTGTTCATGACTCAACCGGCTATTGACAGGGCTTTTCTT
>JBBCAV010000146.1:0-5529 GCA_051382305.1 Bdellovibrionota bacterium FG-2 | reverse complement strand
TTTTGTAAAAGAGACACCCCAAATACGGGTTGGGGGGGTGGGGCGGTCCCTTGGGCAGGTTTGCATTTGAGTGGCGATCTCGGGGTGGCCGGTTTAGCAGGAACCGCCGCAAAAAATCTGTCCCGCTTTTTTCATGGCCCAGGAAAGAGCAAGCCTTCACAGTACGGGGGGTTTATTTTTCTCGGTATTTTGCCCCAATCTTCGCAACAGTCGGTGCAGCGGTTGGCGCTGCTGCAAGATTTCTCTCAAGCCCTAAAGTCAGCGCAAAAACTGCAGAAACTTCTGGTGGATTCGGCGATCCCCGGGATGCTCGAGCACGAAATCCATTTGTTAGAATGGCGCGCTGATTACCCGAACCATAAGAAACCGCTTTTGAAAACTTTCCGCGAGATGAAAGTGGATCTTTATCCTTATCAAAAAGAGGGCGTGGAGCGAGCCCTTTCTGAGGGTCGGTTTTTACTGGGCGATGACATGGGTTTGGGCAAGACCATCCAAGCGATAACGTGGGCGGAGAGTTTACTTAAAACGGGCCTGGCTAAAACCGTGGTCATCATTTGTCCTGCCGCGCTCAAAAGTCAGTGGCGACGAGAATGGCAGCAGAGTAGTGGTCGCGATGTAAAAATCGTCGAGGGTTCTCCAAGTGATCGGAAAATGATTTACCAGAATCCTCCACCGGTCCTGATCCTCAATTATGAACTCTTGTTGCGTGACCTGGAAAACATTCTTGCGCTGGCGCCGGACGCGGTCGTACTGGATGAAGCGCAACGAATAAAAAACTATGCGAGTGAAACCGCTCGGCGCGTGAAACGGCTCAATCCTCGGTTCCGCCTGGTGTTGACCGGGACGCCGATGGAAAATCGAATCGAAGAACTTTCTTCATTGATGGATTGGGTGGCCGATGGGGCCATGGGTCCTTCTTGGCGGTTGGGCGCGGAGCTTTCCTTTGCGGATGGCGTAGGTCATGCCAGAGCCGGGGTGCGCGGTTTAGGAGTTTTGCGCAAGCGTTTGGAGCCGCACATGCTAAGACGCCTGCGCTCGGAAGTGTTGCCGCAATTGCCGAAGCGAACCGATACGCCTATTTTTCTCCCGCTCACCGATGAACAACGAGATTTGCACGATGAGTACGGCAGGAAAGTGGCGCTGCTTGCCCGCGTTGCTCAGCAGCGTCCGCTGACTCCCGCAGAGCATCTGCGGCTCATGAATCTTTTGGCCAAGATGCGAATCGTGAGTAACGCGCTTGTACAGCATGATTATGAGGCGGCGTGGCCCTCGATTAAAGCGGAAAAAAATCCCGAAGCAAAGTTGCCGTATTTGAGTTCACCCAAGCTTGGCGAGTTCCGTAACTTGATTGAGGGATTGCTTTCGCAAAAAGGCGTGAAAATCATTATCTTTAGCCAATGGCAACGTATGTTGCACCTATGTTCCTGGGCCGTCTCTGATCTTTTGCGTAAGGAGGCCGTGGAAGCTGTGTTTTTCACGGGTGCGGAAAGTACGAAGCAAAGAACGGAAAACATCGTGCGCTTTCATGATGATCCTTCGGTGCGGTTATTTTTTGCAACTGATGCCGGGGGCGTGGGCTTAAATCTGCAACGAGCCGCAACCGTCTGTATTAACCTTGAATTGCCTTGGAACCCGGCCGTCTTAGAACAAAGGATTGGCAGGATCTATCGTCTGGGGCAGGAGAGTCCGGTGCAGATTTATCATTTGATTACACAGGGGAGTATTGAGGAGCGAATCACGGCCCTGGTGGGCAACAAGCGCGCAGTGTTTAATGCGCTCTTTGATGGGCACTCTGATGAAGTCGTGTTTGAAAATGGTGGAGGCTTCTACAGCCAGGTGCAAAACGTGATGCACGAAATGAAGCTGACCCCCGATGTTTTGGATGCACCCGATGACTCGGATGCCGAGAATTCGGACGCAGAGACTTCGGATTCAGAGGTTTCGGAGGAGCCTGTTTTGGCGGCCCCGCCTGCGCCGGCGGTGACTGAAGCTGTTGTTGAGTCGGTTATGGCGGATGTTCTGAACTCTGGGGAGCAAGCGCTGCCAAGCTTGTCTTCTGGGCTTTCATCTGAAACTCTGGCCAAGGCATTCTCGGAGCTGAAAATTGCGAAATCTACCGACGGCGTGCTCTCTATTGAAGCGCGTGGTGAATCGGCCAAGCTGCTTGCGGGGTTGTTTCGGGGGATGGCGGATTTGTTTGATAAATAGTTCCAATCTGGAGCATGGCTAAAATTAGAGTTGATCGTGGAAACGGGGGCTGCGCTCGTCTCGCACTGGCAACTCTTCGAAATCATGGGTATATTAATCTGAAACGTCATGGTTGATTAAATGAGTTGCCTGCGGCGTAATAAGCGCAAGGTTTTTGTCAGGTTTTGCTCGGGCACACTTCGCTGTGGCCTCGGGGTATGCCAAGAAAACCTGCATATGCACTTGACGTGACCTGCTCTCACAAAATGAGATTTTCCGACCGCCGGTGAATTTCCGATTTCGCGAAGTTAGAGGCCTACCCCCCTGTGGCCGCATTGATCTCTGTCGCCCACAACAGCCCTGGTCTCCCGGAGGACTCACGCGTGCAGCTCAGAGAGGCCGCGAATCGAATTCGCGATATTGCGAATCAGCTTCTGGAAAAGAACCGGGAGAAAGGCACGGCTCAGACGGGCTTGAGGGTTGGGGGCGAACCAGTATCCGCCGACTCCGGCGCCGGAGGCGCAGCGCGTCTTGATGGCATGTCCTCCGGCATGTCCGCCTTATCCACCGAAGAGCGCTCCACCCAGCTCCTTTCCGCCGTCCTCGAGTCCGCTATCTCCTCAAAACGCCTGCAATACGCTGATAACCCACAAATCAAAATCGAATCACATACCGAGGATAGCGATGCTGCCTACGGACTTTTTGCGACACTTCAGTCGACCGAATTCTCACGCGTGGTTTCGAACCTGATCAACAACGCGGTTGAAGCTTTTAGTGACGCTTTTGGCCCGGCATCTGAAACCTCAAAAAAGCCGGGCTGTGTGGACATCTTTTTGCGAGACGAACAGGGCAGCGCCGTTATTGAAGTCCGCGATAACGGGAAGGGAATTCCCCCGCATCTTTTGGCGAAAATCGGCGTGCAGGGCGAAACCCATGGCAAGGCGGGCGGCTCGGGCTTGGGCGTGTATCACGCGAAGAACACGATTGAATCGTGGGGGGGCCGGCTTGAGATTGAGTCGCAAGAAAATTCAAAAGAAGGCACAGGCACGACGGTGCGAATGAAACTGCCCAAAGCGGCGGCACCCGGGTGGTTTGCGCCGAAGATTCCGGTGGAGGGGGTACGAACCATTGTCGTTTTGGACGACGATCCAGGCATTCACAAGATTTGGGAGATGCGGTTGGCGGCGCGTGTGGGGTCGCGAGAACAGGTGGTCGTGCTGCATTTTTATTCCGCGCAAGAGATTCTTAAATGGTATCGCGGGAGTCTGGGCATGGGCGAAGCTGGCGATAGCCCGCTGTATCTTTGTGACTATGAGCTGGTGGACCCCCAGGGTGAGTCAAAAGAAACGGGCCTCGATGTGATCGAAAAGTTGGGCATCGCAAGCCAAAGTATCCTCGTGACCAGTCGCTACGATGAACCCGCCATTCAAGAACGGTGCGTGCGGTTCGGGGCAAAGCTGTTGCTCAAGGGGCTGGCGCATCGGGTGCCGCTGGGGTGACGGTTCACAATTCTCCGGCCAAGTAAATCGGCAGGCATTCCACGCTAAAATGGGGTGAGAGAAATCCAAATTTTTGGGGTTCTGCAAAAGAGAAAAATCTCCCCATAGGAACGTCATGAATGCGTGCATAGGCTACGAGGTTATGGCATTGCCTCGGGGTGATTCTCAAGGAGGCCTTCACTTCTACAGGGATACTCTTTGATTTTTCCTGCACGACGAAGTCCACTTCGGAAGGCTCTTTGGCACTTTTTCTCCAAGTCGAAACGGGGAGAACACCGTGTTGCTGTGATAGAAGCGCAAGAAGAACGGCATTTTCGGCAATTCCGCCTAAGGGGACTCGAAGCGCTTCGTTCAAGGTACTCAAAACACTGAGCTCGGGAACCGGCGCATTGCGCACAAAACGAAGGACTCCCGTATCATAGAGATAACGCTTTGTGCTTGTTCTTTGGGTCGCTTGCGTGCCCAAGACTTCAACCTCATGGATGAGAAACCAATCTATAAGTTGGGCCACGATCTTGGTGGCGTCATGTTTGTTCTCCGAAACATGGGTAAATTTTGCAGTTGATCCTACGTGATTTGCGACACCGCGTAGGGCTTCGATGAAGAGATGTGGCTTGGACTTTTCCTTTCGCAAAAAGTCCTCTCGCTGCGAAGCCACAAGGTGGGCAATCACACTTCGATAATCCCGCTCAGGATTCTGAAATGCAAGAACCGCCTCGGGGAGTCCTCCGATTCGCAAAAAAGAGTCAAACAAGTTTAGAAGTTCTTGGTGTAGGGCAGGGTGGATGTTGAAACGATCCTCAAGTGCTGAGTCCAAGAGATTCTCACGCCCGCGGCATCGGAGGAACTCTCGAAAAGAAAAGGGATGGACTGTAAGAAAATCCATTCGACCCACCGGCACCCTCTGATCCTCCCTGAAAAGCCGGTTCATGCTAGAACCCGTAAGGAGCGTTTTGGTAAAAGTCCATGTCTCCTTCATGTCCCTCACATAGGCACCGAGTCGCGAGTTCTCTTGAGCCTCATCAATAAAAAGGATTTGATGGGTCCCGGATTTGAACCCTTTTCGCACTTCAAGAAGTTTCGTGAAATCTGAAAAATCTCGCGTCTGCTCGATCTCAAAACCGAGTGCAGGCTCTTTTTCTAAATTCATCGCAATGACGTTTGAGTGAGTTGATAGTGTATCTTCGACGAGATAGGTTTTGCCCACTTGTCTCGCTCCTTGAATGATCAGCACATTCGTGTGCCGCTGGCTTTGCTCCAAGAAAGCGACCATTCTTTGAGTTATTTGTCGTTTCATCATAATACGTTAGCATATAATGGTAATTTTTGGGTAACAGATTCTCTAAAAATATCGAATTTTGAGTAAACCATTTCCCAAACAATAGCTTGTGGTGATCGCGAGGCGTCAAGGTGTTTCCCCATACTTCGAGGCCTCCAATACAACTCCTTGTTTCGTATTGACTCAGAAAGAAGTGCTACCAAGCTGCGGGGCATTGATTTTACATAATTCTCAATCATGATGCCTCCCGGATTTTAGATTTCCTAAGCTCTTCAAAAAAATTCTTAAGTTTGACTTCGAGGTCCTTCTTGAGCTTGAAAGGATTCAAGACAAGCATCTGCCTCGTGAGTCTCTCTTTTTGCTCTTCGGTTAAGTGCGAACTTTTCTTTAGCCGATTGTAAGCTGTCTGCGGAGCGTCGTATTTTTTTACGATCTTTGCTCCAACACGAATTTTTTCTTTGAGCTTAAACGACGGCATGAAGAAGTTCTGTAAAGGGTTCCAGCACGTTTTATAGATATCGTTCATGAGTCCGATAAGTCTCGGATCCTCGATACGCTCATAGC